>CBDUSG010000394.1:0-4137 GCA_965369575.1 uncultured bacterium
TCATGGCCTCTTTTTCCATCGGGTACACGAGGCGCGAACCATTGATGAATTGGGCTGTGCCTTCGGCCAGAGGGGCGTAAAATTTGGGCATATCCTCCGGCGGGACCGTAAGGTCGGAGTCGAGGATCATGAGGATATCACCCTCGGCCGCATCGAAGCCCCGTCGAACGGCGTCGCCTTTTCCGATGGCTGGATTCTGGTGTATCAGCTTGACGGAACGTTTATCGCCATAGCGCTCGATCATCTCCTCTATCTTCTCGACGGTGCCGTCTTTGGATGCGCCGTCGACGAAGATGAGTTCGGTCCAGGAGCCCAGCTCGGGCGTGCGCTCGAAGGCGCCTTCGATGTTTCCGACCTCGTCCCTTGTCGGGATGATTATCGAGCATGAATACTCTTTCCTCTCGCGAGGCCGAGGCAGCGGACGCGCCTCCAGAACTTCAAGCAGGCACAGGTGATACAGTCCCGGCAGCTTCAGCAGATATTCATTGGCCAGCGTGGATAGCACGGGGATTTTCTTCGGAATAAGCAGGCGGAACTCCTCCCGGAACACCTCGAAGCCGGTGAGCGCGAGCATGCTCTTGAGGTCGGGAAAGGCGAGCCAGTTTTGGTGCTGCTGGGGCATTTTCAGCCCGATTTTCTCGCCGAGCTTGAGGATGGGCTCCCAGAGATAATTGTATTGGGTGATTACGACGCTCGTATCGGGCCGGCAGACCTTATGCAGCTCGGTGAAGGCCCCATGGATGTCCGTCAGAAAGCCTATCAGGTCGGACAGAATGATATAGTCGAACTTCTCGTTTATATCCAATTCCTCGGCGTCGCCCTGACGGAACTCGAGATTGGGGTACTTGCCGCGGGCGGCCTCGATCATCCCGCCGCTGAGGTCGATCCCCAGACCACGCTCCGGCCTCACGGCGCTCAGCAGATCGCCGGTGCCACAGCCGATCTCGAGCACCGATTTGCACGGAGGAATGAGGCGCGAGCATATTCTCTCGAGTTCGGAGTAATAATAACTGTTCTTGCTCTTCCACCGATCGCGCTCGGCCGCCATCCGGTCGAATCGTTCGGCGAGTTTCTGCTTGTCCATCGATAGAAATCTCCAATGAGCGGTCAGCGTTCCCGAGTATTATACGCGTCAAGCGCCTCAGTTTCAAGGTGTTAGGCGGCCGGCGCGCGTTTTCAGGATAATATCCGGAGGCAGTCCTTTTCCGTTCAATGAAAAGATCAAAAAGGGCTGAGAGGTGTTATAGTCAGGAGCAGCGAAACAAAGCAGCGGCGGGCATATTCGGGAATGGTCCCATTGATGGATAGCCGTCTCGCGCGGCGGCGGTCGTAAATCGCTGAAATTCAGGCGCGAAAGGAGCGATGAGACATGGGCAACACTCTGTATGCGGTCAGGCAGCAATGCCATCTTGCGACGACTGAGATGATGGGGCACGGCGGCTGGGAGAAAGTCGATTGCGACGCCTTCGTCGACGGCGAATCCGGAAAGATCGTGCCGCTGATCTGCGCGCTGAAGGAGAGTCAGATATACGAGGCTTCCGGCGACGAACTGCAGAAGGTCCTGGATGAATATTTCCCGGTGAAAAAGGAGGGAACCATCGAGGCGTTCCGCGTCTCGTGGGAGGAGCATAGGCGCGCCGAGTCAGAATACAAATCCACATGGGGAGATCAAGGGCAAAAATTCTAGCGCGGCGCGAAACACGACGCTCGGCGAAGAAACATCTCGGGCTGTTCGGAGAGGAAACAAACCGCATCTCGCGGTCGAGCCCTCGGGGCCGCGCTCGCGCCTATGAGGCGTCCCTGTTCTCCCGATACCATTCGATCGTTCGCTTCAGCCCGGTCTCGAAGTCCATCGACGCCTCAAAACCCAGGCGCTCCCTCGCGTTTGATACCTCCAGGCATCTGCGCGGCTGGCCGTCGGGCTTGGTGGAATCCCAAACGATTTTCCCTTCGAACCCGCTCAAGCGGACGATCATTTCCACGAGGTCTTTTATCGATATTTCCTTGCCCGTGCCTATGTTAATGGGGGCCGGATCGTCCCATTTCTCGGTCGCGAGCACCATGGCGGCGGCGGCGTCCTCGACATAGAGAAATTCGCGCGTTGCCTTTCCGGTACCCCACACCTCGAGCGTGTCCTGTCCCGCATCGATCACTTCGACACATTTTCGAATCAGGGCCGGGATGACGTGCGAACTGGCCGGGTCGAAGTTGTCGCCCGGCCCATAGAGGTTGACGAGCATCGGATTGATGGCCTTGAAGCCGTATTCGTCTCGGTACGCCTGCGACTGTACGATGAGCATCTTTTTGGCCAGCCCATAGGGAGCGTTTGTCTCCTCGGGGTAGCCGATCCAGAAATCCTCCTCCTTGAACGGGACGGGCGTGAACTTCGGGTATGAACATATCGTGCCCGCGGTCACGAACTTCGACACGCCCCGGAGGCGCGCCTGCTCCATCAATTGGACGCCCATGATGAGATTTTGATAGAAAAAGCTGCCGGGATGCTCCCGATTCGCTCCAATGCCGCCGACGACAGCGGCGAGATGGATCACGATTTCGGGCTGTGCCTCATCCATCATTCGCGTGATGTCGGCCTCTTTCGTCAGATTATATTCCTTGCTTCTGGGCACAAATATGTCTTTGCAGCCGGCTTTGCGAAGCTTTTCGACCACAATTTGGCCGAGAAAGCCGCCGCCGCCGGTGACGACAATCTTTTTTGAATCGTAGAATCCCATGGATGCCTGGCTCCCATTTGTTTGAGCGCGGACCTAAACCTCAAAGATGTTAACAGAACGCCCCGCGCGGGTCAAGGAATTTATGCCTTTGCGGCCGGCGAGAGGATGAATCGGCCTCCGCAGGCGGCGCGAGTCGATGCCTCTCACGGATCGTCATCCGGCTGCAGGGTTTCGCCGCGGCGACGATTATGTCTGTGCGCAAGCAGCGCGAAAGCGGCAATGGCGGCGACTCCCATGAAGACACCGTAATAGAATACCGCGCGTATGCCGTAGAAATCCATGACGACCCCCCCGATCAAAGCGCCGAAGAGCATCCCGAATCCCATCGCGGCGTCGAACAGACCCATCATCGACGCCATCCCGTAGTCGCGGCCGACCTCTGTGTTGATGGCGAGAACGGAAGGCATCGCCAGCCCGCCGGCCACGCCGGCGGCGGCGCCCACCGCCAGCAGATGAGGAAAGCTCCTGACGATTGGAAAAAACGCGAAACAGATGGTGGCAATTATCTCTCCTGCGACTATGATTCGGATGCGATTGTATCTGTCGGCCAAGATGCCGGCCGGATACTGCATCAGCGCGGCTGCGATTATGAACACGCTGATCATGGCACCCATGTGCGTCTTCGTCAGCCCGATATAATCCGCAAACACCGGGAGAAAAGCCATCACGACGGCGCGCCTGACGGCGCTTCCGGCGCGGATCGTCAGCAGCCCCTCCACGAGAGGATTCGACAATATCTCCCTGAGCGGCGGCAGCTGTTCGCGGTCCTCGGCCCTCTGCGGACGGAGGTCGGGAAGCAGAAACAGCACAAGCGCGATGGCGAAGGCTCCGAACGCGAAAAGGGCCCAAAAGGCGGAACGAAGCCCGTATGCGTCGGCCAGACGTCCTCCGGCGTACGGGCCGATACCCATTCCTGTGAAAATCGCAAGATTGATGAAGCTCATGTACCGGCCTTCCTGCTTCTCCGGCGTGATGTCGCCGATGTAGGCGAACGCTATCGGGATCACCAGGGCGGAGGTCGCGCCGTGGGCCAGCCGGAGCAGCGTAATGTGGACAACGGTGGTCGCGGCGACGTATCCGAACGATAGCAGCGTAAACGCGACCAGGCCGGTGAGGAGGAACCATTTTCGCCCGAAGCGATCCGAGATGCGGCCGACCAGCGGCGTGAATACCATGCGCGTCGCGGCGAACGCGGCAAAGATCAGCCCGAGCTGAAATCCCGTCGCGCCCATCTGCTGGGCATAGACCGGCAGCAGCGGCCCGATGATTCCGATGCCCGTCGCGGTGGCCGCGATCACACAAAAGATGACCGATATGATTCGCTTATTCATTGGTGGATTATCCCTGCGTCACGCATACGGCACCGCGCGGCGTAGTGTCGTGTCAACCGTATATTGTCGGTCTC
>CBDUSG010000395.1:0-4134 GCA_965369575.1 uncultured bacterium
CGCCGGAGGCCCTTGCGCCGGACGACACCCTGAACACACCGAGGTCGGAAAGCTTCCGGAGGATTTCATTTATGATGACATGGTCGGCGTCGTCATCGAGCTTGTCGCGGACGGGCATGATCTCGTTATCGACGAATTGCCGTATCATCTGCACGATCATCCTGTCCTGATCGGTCAAAAACAGCGGGAAATATTCCATGATGTCTCCTTTTCCCAAACGGCACGAGCCCCTGGGATTCGTATTTATGGCCGAAGACGGCCGGCATGTCATGAGCGGCGCTTTTTGCGGCGATTGTCCGCTGATTATATCACATGCGAAAAAGTGCGGCGTATAGCCAATGGCAAGCAGAGACACGGCGTCGCCAAGCCTTCACAGGTCCCGGGCGCCGCGCCGTCAAGAGCCGCAGCAACAGCCTGTTTCCGCCGAAATTGAACGCAACCGGCTCTTTGTGCTATGGTTTTCGCTAGCGAAAAGCTTAATTTCAGCAACCCGCAGAGGGTCACCACCGGGTTTTACAGACTGCGATGAATCCGAGATATATATTTGTCGTCAATCCGTCGTCAGGCGCCGGCAGAGGTGAGGTGATCGCCGAACTGCTGAATCGGCTGCTGCCTGAGCACCCGGCATTCCGTGAAGGCAAAGGGGTGGTGATCTCAACCGACGCGCCGGCTTTTTCCGAGTTGTCCGAGAGGCTCGCGCACGCTGAGGCGACAATAGCCGTCGGCGGCGATGGAACCGCCAGCCGCCTGATCCCATCCTTGCTTGCATGCGAGAATCCGCCCGCGCTCGGGATCATCCCGCTCGGCACGAGCAACGATCTCGCGCGTGCGCTCGGCGTTTCCGTTGCCGACGACTTCACGGACGAGTCGGTCCTGCGAACAACGCTGGACCGTCTCTCAAACGCGGAGAAAGGCAAGCTTGACGTTTTCAGTGTCAACGACAGACTGCTTTTCTGCAATTATTTCAGCATCGGCTTCGATGCGGCCATCGTGCGGGACTTCGATCGTTTTCGAGGCTCTCGGGCGGCGAAGCTGCTGCCGCCGGGCCGCTTCACGAATAATCTGTTGTATTTCCTGATCGGATTGAAGAACGCGGCCTTTGGCCTTCGGCCGCCCGTCGAAATCGAATGCGGCGACCGGGGCGAGAGCCAGCGATGGATTTTGAATTCGCGATGTTCGACCATAATCGCGACCAATCTGCCGGTTTATGCGGGCGGATGCCGCATCGGCCCCGACGCCGCCAGGGACGACGGATTGTTCGAAATAACGGTCGCTCATAACGTTTTCCAGTTCATCGGTCTGATACTGACCCGATTCATCCCTTTCCTTGGCCTGCCGCGCGGGTTGATACGACTTAAAGCCCGCGAGGCCGAGGTCCGGCTTCACTCGCCTGCGCCCTCTCAGCTCGACGGCGAACAATGCCCCGAGGCCGAGGGTGAAGCTCCGATTCTCAATATTTCTTTCCGCTCGAGCGTCACGGTATTGATTCCAAAACCGCCTTTGTAAGAGAGATTACAGAGCCGCGCCCCCGGAATTCCAACAATTTATTAAAGGATGCATGATTTCATCTGGAAAAGGAGCAAAGCCCGAATGCCGTCGGCACAACAAGTACGTCGCGGGACACATCCTCGAGCTGGATGAGCACGTTATGCTGGAAGGAACCGAGAAGGATAAGCAGCGTCACATAGTAGAGACGGCCCAGACGTTCGCTCTCGAATTCGCCGGAAACGTGATCGGCAACGTGGACAGGGTAATAAACGTAAACATGGAAATCGACCTGCCGCAGAAGCGCCGTCGCCGAAAAAAGCTCAACAAGGGAAAAGCCGCCGCGAAAAAGAGATTGACCGGGCGTCGCCCTTCGCCTTCGATCAGGCTGGCGAACGCGCCCGGTATCAGTAGGATCGATCTCGAACTCATCGACAAAAAGGAGTTTTTCGAAAAGTTTTTCGACGGCAGCGAAAATTAGTCGGCCGTCCCCGGCGGCTGCCTCTTCTCGCAGATTGCATTGTCACGGGCTTTGGTTTATTATCACGTTCTAAAACGTTGGAGCGTCGAGTACTTAATACCCGCCGATTTTCAAGGGTTTACACAATTTTTCAGTATCAATCCAATTTGACAAATCCCCCCGCGCACGGCTATAATCCAATGTGCCGGCGACCCCATCGAACGCCATAATATAGTGAGGAGCTGTATGATACGCAGTATGACAGGTTTCGGCCACGCGACGGCCGAATGCAACGGCATTACGGTCAGCGCCGAAATCTCATCGCTGAACCACCGATATCTGGACATCGGCATCAAAATGCCGGCCGCCCTCGGCCCTTTAGAGAACGATGCAAGAAAGCTGTTGCAGGCTCATTTCGAGCGGGGCCGCGTGAACGTCATGCTGGCAGTGCGGGGGGAACTCCCGGAAGCAAGCCAGGTCGAACTCGATCAGGCGCTAGCGCGACAGTATGTCGACAGGACGCGCGCCTTTGCACGGGAGCTGGGCCTCAGAGACGAGATAGCCGCGTCATCGATCCTCCGGCTGGGGACGCTATGGACACTGAGGTCCCCCCGTCCCGAGGCAATGAGCGAAGTGTGGGAGCCCGTGAAAAAAGCGCTCACCGGCGCAATTGAAAAGCTGGTCGCGATGCGAGAGAGCGAGGGCGCAAACATCTGGAGCGACATCTCCGAGCGGCTGGGGCAGGTAGAGGCCGTCGCAAAGGACATCGAGGCCGGCGCACAGGGCGTGATCGATCACTATCGCGAGCGGCTCAAGGATCGCATCGACTCGATCCTGCCGGCCGGCGCGGAGATGGACGAGCAGCGGCTGTTGGCCGAGGTAGCCGTGTTTGCCGATCGGGCCGACATCTCCGAGGAGTTGGCGCGCATGGAGAGCCACATTCAGCAGTTCGGCGCGCTGGCGGGGCAGGGGGCCAATGTCGGCCGCAGGCTCGATTTTCTGCTCCAGGAAATGTTCAGGGAGACAACCACCATAGGCTCCAAGGCCCGCGACGCGCGAATATCACACAAGATCGTCGAGATAAAGGGCCATCTGGAAAAGATGCGCGAGCAGGTGCAGAACGTGGAAAGAAACGGCCCGCCGCGGCCGCCCGGCGAGAGAAGCGATTTGGCGAATATCATAAGCATCGGATTCGGCGCCGTGATAATGCGTGACAAGATCGTGGCCGTCGTGCTTCCGGACTCGAAGCCCTCGATTCGCCTGCGCGACGCGGCAAAGGACGAAAACAGGCTGATAGACGCGACACAGGGACACAAGACGCGCGCGATTATCGTCACAACGAGCAACCATATTATTTTGTGCGGCGTGAATCCCGAGACGCTGGCGCAGAGAATAAAAGACACCGAAACCTGAGGCAATGGCGACACAGCGGACGAAAGCAGACCCTATAGCTCCCGTCGTGTCGGCCCTGCGCTCGCGCAAGGGCTTGATAATAGTCGTCTCGGCCCCCTCGGGAGCGGGCAAGACGACGGTCTGCGAGCGCCTGTTGGCCGATATGCCCGAACTGGCAATGTCGGTCTCATACACCACAAGGCGGCCGAGAAAGGGCGAAAAGAACGGGAAGGACTATTTCTTCGTCGCGAAAAAGACTTTCCTCGATGAACTCGATCGGGGCCGCTTCCTGGAATCGGCTGAGGTGCACGGCCATTATTACGGCACCCCGCGCGACTTGCTTGAAAAGCGTATTCGGGCCGGCAAAGACACGGTCCTCGACATAGACGTGCAGGGGGCCTACTCGATCGGCCAGGCTTTTCCCGATGCCGTTCTTATTCTGCTCATGCCGCCGTCGCTGGCCGAGCTGGAGCGGAGGCTTAAAGGCCGCGGCTCCGACAAGTCGAAGGACATCGAGCGGAGATTGTGGAAGGCCTCGCGCGAATTCAGTTGCCACCCGAGGTTTGACTATCTTGTGGTCAACGAAGACATAGATGAGGCGGTCGAGGACCTGAAATCGATTGTCAGGGCCGAGAGGCGCCGTGCCGACAGGCTGAATTCACAGCCGTCGAAAACAATGTAAATCAGGAGGAAGTTGTATGGCCAGGATTTCAACGGAAAAGCTTTTGGAAAGAGCCGGAGGGAAATACACACTGCTTCAGATGGTGTTTCAGAGGAATCGCCAACTGACTAACGGC
>CBDUSG010000396.1:0-4111 GCA_965369575.1 uncultured bacterium
TACTGACACAAATAATCAAACAGCGGGCCGCCATGAGTACAGGAAAACAAAAGCTTGCCTCCACGGATATCCTGCAAATCTTCAAGTAGCTTCAAGAATGAAAATGTTTTGTCCCATCTCATTCTGCTTTCCGGACCGAGGTCATAGTGAAGGAAATTAATCCCCTTAACACCAAAATACCCAGGAATGATATTCGTAAATACTCCGGAACCAAGGTGGCGAAATTCGGGACTGAACTCGTTTGTCACATAACCGATCCCAGTTACTCCCTGAGTGTCCGAAATATCATTGCCATTCATAAGGACGATGATTATATCGGGATCATATTCGGTTATCCTGCTCGAAAGGTATGCCACGCCATTCACCAAATTCCAACTCGGAATTCCGACGGCATAAACCTCGATCCTTTTTCCGCTAACCATGCCACCTTTCTCTCTGATGATTTCCTGAATCTGATTGGCGAAACGGTCTTCTTCCCGACCCGCAGTACCTTCAACGAAGGAGTCGCCCAAACAGATTATGCGAAAGGTGTCATTATCCTTCTTTCCATATGGGCGAATATCCCTCATCCCGGCATTGTTTATGCGCACGGTTGCCTTCTTCATTCTTTTGATCGTGTTTGGCATGAAGATTTTGCCGACGAGGGCGTCGGGAACAACTTCATATGTGCCAGGCATATCCTTTGCGAAAGCCGAATACATCTCTTGCTTTTGTTTCGGGCTCATATGGTAAGCGGCATACTCTAAATATAACTTCTCGGAGACGCGCTCGATGTGACTCCTCGCAAGAGCCACAACAATAACAATAGGCAAGGCGATTATAACCGCCATGATGATCGGAAATGCAATCCGCTTGGCGTTCATGTGGAGTACCCGCCCTGATGATTTGAGGAAAGTTCTCGGGTGAGGAGTTTGCAAAATCTTATCCCGATTAGTTCTAAAAAGTCAAGCGAAAAGCGCCCATCGCGAATTCTTCAAAGCTTTTTCCAAATATTTTGGATGGCTGGCCCAAAAGGCATATGGTTTGATGCCAAAGCCATGACTCGTCTGCCTTTAGAAAGTTGGGCTGCATAAAACCGGAAAATGATTTTTCCCGGCCAACATGCTGGACATCTTAGCCTTATATCGCAAGTGGGGTCGACCAACTTTTGGTCGTATCCTCACGATGTCGTCGTCGTAGGCGGTGAGGGCGGTGTTGTGGCGGCGTGTGACGTTGACGTCGGAGTGGCCGAGCCAGATGAAGATTTTGTCGAGGCTGACGCCTTGCTGGAGGTAGAGGCTGCCGAATGTGGAGCGGAGCTGCCGGAGGGTGACGCCGGGGAGCTTCGCCTTTTTGGTTACGATTTTTAGACAAAAGTTAGACACTCCAAAAAATCAGGCCGCTCAGGCATCTTCCCAAGCGGCCTATTCGCCGTGAATTTGACCGTTCCCCGAAAACTGTACCACCGCGGACCAACTGATACTGTCAACTCACATCATAAACCTTCGGAGGCCTTTTGTTCAAAATCCACCGTGCACGAATTACCCCCAATTTTTTGAAGAATCACTTCGTACACTTCCCAAAACCCTCAACGCATTGGTACTCAAAGAGCTGGAAATTTCAAGGACGATTTATTGGGGGAAGTCCATTACTGTATCTCCTTGCAGGCAGGCGAGGGAATGGAGGTTTTCGCAAGCTGGAGCCCTGGAAAGTTATGGAATCAGAACACCATGACGCTACGGGGGAGACGGCTGTGAAATGGGCTCCCGTGTCTCAATCCAGTTCGAACTCCTCATGCCAGTCGTGCGCTTCTTTCCAAGGGGGTTGGGCGCTCTTTTCGAAAAGGTAATCTCCCATCACGAGATAATCCATTTCGGTCCGCATGAAGCATCGGTAGGCGTCCTCGGGCGTGCAGACTATCGGTTCGCCCCGAACGTTAAAGCTGGTGTTGATTATCAGAGGACATCCCGTTTGCTCCTTGAAAGCCCGTATGAGCAGCCAGTAGCGCTCGTTCGTCTCGCGGCTGACGGTCTGCACGCGGGCCGAGTTGTCAACGTGCGTGACCGCCGGGATGTCTGAGCGGAGATGATAAAGCCGCTCCAGCAGCGGAAGATCGTTGTAACCATCGGGCGTGGGATTGCAGTGCGCCTCTTTAACCGGCGCCACCAGGAGCATGTACGGCGATGGCCTATCGAGCTCGAAGTATTCGGCGCAATCCTCTTCCAGCACCGAAGGCGCAAAGGGGCGGAATCCTTCCCTGTGCTTGATCTTCAGGTTGAGCCTCTTTTGCATCTCGGGATGCCGGGGGTCCCCGAGGATGCTGCGGTTGCCGAGCGCGCGAGGCCCGTATTCCATTCGCCCCTGGAACCATCCGACGACGTTACCCTCGGTCAACAGTCTTGCCGTATCCTCGCAAAGAATTCCGAAATCCGAATATCGCCGATTGGGCGCCCCATACTTGCGTGCGACGCGCTCGATGTCGGGTGGGCAGTATTCGGGGCCGAGCAGAGCGCCCCGAATCCGATCTCCGCTTTGCGGCGCAACCCTCTCATTGTCTTTCCAGATATGCCACGCGGCGAGCGCGGCGCCCACGGCGCCCCCGGCGTCTCCGGCCGCCGGTTGTATCCAGATATCCTTGAAGGTCCCCTTTCTCATGAGCTTGCCATTGGCCACGCAGTTGAGCGCGACACCTCCGGCCATCGCCAGATGATCCGAGCCCGAAAGCTCGCGCGCGGTCGAGGCAAGCCTTAGGACTATTTCCTCGGTCACCCGCTGTATCGCAAGCGCGAGGTCCATATACGGCTGCGTCAGCCTGCTCTCGCGGGGCCGCGGCGGGATTCCGAAAAGGCCTTGCCATAGGTCGTCATGACACATCGTAAGGCCTGTCGCGTAGTTAAAGTAGTCCATGTTCAGCAGGATCGAGCCGTCCGGCCGAATATCGACAAGCTCATCCAGGATCATCCGCTCATAGTCGCTGGTTCGCTTGCCGTCGGGGTTGCCATACGGCGACAGCCCCATCAGCTTGTACTCCCCGCTGTTGACTTTGAAGCCGCAGTAGTAGGTAAACGCGGAGTACAACAGACCGAGCGAGTGGGGGAATTCCAATTCGCGGAAAATCTCGATTTTTCGTCCCTTGCCGTGGCCTATCGTCGTGGTTGCCCATTCGCCGACGCCGTCTATTGTCAGGATTGCGGCCTCCTCGAACGGCGACGGGAAAAAGGCGCTGGCCGCGTGCGACAGGTGATGCTCGGGAAACAGGAGTCGCGGGTGGTCGCCGCCCAACTCCGCCAGTTCGGCCGCGAGCAAGCGTCGCGTCAACAGCTTTTCCTTGATCCAGACGGGCATCGCCGAAAGAAAGCTTCGGAGCCCCCGAGGCGCATAGGCGTGGTAAGTCTCCAGCAGTCGCTCGAATTTTATGTAGGGCTTGTCGTAGAAGGCCACGGCGACAAGGTCCGACGCCCTCAGACCGCCTTCATCGAGGACGTAGGCGCACGCATTCGAGGGGAACGAGGCGTCGTGCTTTTTTCGCGTGAACCGTTCTTCATGCGCCGCCGCGACGATTTCTCCATCGACAACCAGCGCGGCCGCACTGTCGTGGTAAAATGCGGATATTCCAAGGATCGCTTCGCTCATATCGGGTCGACCTAAAAAATCGTGTAGATGAAAGGAGCGATGGCCGAGCCGCCGGCCAGAAAGATAAGAATCCCCAAAAGCATAAGGCTGAAGATGATCGGCAGGAGCCAATACTTCTTCCTGACCCTAAGAAAGCCCCACAGATCGCGTAAAAAATCCATTTCCGACTTTCCCTCCCGTTTTCAGTACGGCTGTTCGATATCCTGGGCCTCATATGCATGATCGCGCGTCCTAAATACGGAGCCGTCGCCGTCCTTCCAACGCTTTCTCCGCATCGGGTCCGCGCCGAGCATCCTTCGTACTATTCCGACCGGCGCCACCACGCCGAAAAACAGCGCTGTCAGTATTATGCGCGAGACGACGTTGCCTATCAGATGAGCGAGCCCGAACCATGCCTTCGACGGGTAATAAAAGAGGCCGGGCCAGACCATGTCGATCACCAGCACAACAATCGCCGCAAGCAGGAACCTCTGGTCGTTTCGATAATAGGCCACGAGAA
>CBDUSG010000397.1:0-4106 GCA_965369575.1 uncultured bacterium
CAAACATAGCCGAGGCAAGGTTACGAAGTATCCGTGGATGGGGGCCCTGCCCCCCGAAGCATCCGTGGGAGGGGGGACTCCCCCCCCCCCGCTACCATTGTTTTTTCACCAGGCCGCGCTCCATATCGCGAATGTGATGCAAAACGCTAGTGCCTATTTCAAGGTGCGGGCGCGCGTGCTTGTCGAACACCATCTCTGATGATTGCTTCGTCTTGATCCCGAGGCGTGTGTGCGGCAGATCGGAGATCAGCAGCAGCGCTCCGACGTTCAGGTCGCGGCTGAACCCGGCCGAGAAAAGCGTCGCGCATTCCATCTCGACGGCGGCCACCTTCTCGTCGGCGAGCGTTTCCCTGAACTGCTCGTCAAACTCCCACATGCGATAGTTAGTCGTGTGGACGACACCGGTATGGTAGTCGTGGCCGGTCTTTTCGAGCTCGAGCGCGACCGCCTTCTGAATCGTGAACGAGGCGAGCGCGGGCGCCTGCGGGGGCATGTAATGGTCGGACGTGCCCTCGTCGCGGATGGCTGCGACAGGATTAAGGAAATCGCCGATATTGTGCTTGTCGCGCAGCCCGCCGCACATGCCGAGCATGAGGATCGCGATCGGATCGACAAAGGCGAGCAGGTCGATCACGAGCGCGGCCACGGGCGAGCCGACACCGAAATTCACTATCGAAATCTGTTCCGCAGGCCAATGGCACGCTTCCATCAGGGAGCCCTGCAGAATCTCGGTTCCCGAGCGCTCGCTGAAAAGGTTCAGATATTGCGAGAAATTGGTGAGCAGAATGAACGGCTGGAAATCGGCGACGCGGCTGCTTGTGTAGCGCTCGAGCGAATCGCGTCCGAGCCTTTCCCTGAGCGCCTCACCTTTTGGCGCGTGCGTTTTCTTTTTCATTCCGTTTCCCCTACATTAATATGAGCGGACGACGGCAATATTATACACGTTTTATACATTCTCTTCACAGCGCGCCGCCGTCCCGGACTGCGCGGTTGGCAAGCTCGGGTGTGGGGCTGCGTTGAAGCAGGATGATCGCGCCTATCACGAGGCATCCTCCCATGACCTGCAGCGCGTCCATCTTTTCGCCGATGAATACGAACGCGACGGCGCCGGCCACTACGGGCTCGAGCGTGCTGGTGATACTCACGCGCGAGGCCTCCATGCGCTCGAGCGCCTTCAGATAGAAAACGAACGGAACGATCGTGCCCAAGACAGCGATGTAAAAGAACGCGAGCCACGTGAGCGCAGAATAATGAGTGGCGAAGAAGATGCGCGGCGGATTAATCACCCACCACAGGATCGAGCCGAAGCCGCAGCTGTAAGCAAAGAGGGTCGTCGCATTGTATCGTCGCAATCCCGCCTGTCCGTACAGCGTATAAAAGGCGAAACAAACGGCGGACATCAGGCCCCAGGCCACGCCCGGCAGGTTCAGCTTCAGAAAGGTTAAGTCGTAAACTCCGGCCACGAGCGCGCATCCTGAAACGGCCAGCGCCAGCGAGGCGAGTTTTCCGCGCGTTATCTTTTCGCCCATGAAAACGGCGGCGTAAAGCAGGATGAAGACCGGCGCCATGTATTGGAGCAGGATGGCGGCCGCCACGTGAATTCTTGCGATTGCAGAGTAGTAGGATATCTGCACAAGCGCCAGCCCGCCGATGCCCAGCACCGCCAGGTAAGGAATGTCGCGCAGGCCGATGCGCGCGAGGTCTCTCCTGGCGATGAGAAAAAATGCCATCATGAGGATGAATGAGAGCGTCTGCCGCATCTGCGTGAGCGCCAGCGCGGTGACACCGCCGGCAAAGAGATGCTTGGCGGCCGGACCCGCCACCCCCCAGAGCACGGCCGCGGCGACGGCGTAGAGATAGCCGGCGACAGGGCCGCCTCCGACCGCTCTTTGCGCCGCCTCGGTATCATGCATGCGTGGGTCTCGATAGAATATAATCCGTGCGAATCTCTTCCGACCGGGTTGGGTCCCGGGAACGGCGCCCGCGACTATTCTTGCAGAGGATCTTCGAAAATCTCGGAAATACGTTCGATGCTCACCGCGCGCCCGGTCTCATCGTCAACGTCCACCAGGACTCCGTGAAGCCACATGTCCTTTTCCGCAACCTCGTAGCGCGAGGGCATCCCGGTGACGAATCGGGTGAGCACCTGCTCGCTCTTCATCCCTATCACGCCCCCGTGCGGGCCGGTCATGCCGACATCGGTTATGTAAGCCGTCCCGCCGGGCAGTATCCGCTCATCGGCCGTCTGCACGTGCGTGTGCGTGCCGATCACGGCCGACACCTTGCCGTCCAGGTACAGTCCCATCGCGATCTTTTCCGACGTCGCCTCGGCGTGCATATCGAGTATGACGACCGATGTCCGTTCCTTCAGTCGTTCGGCCGTTTCCAGGCCTGTACGAAACGGGCAGTCGGCGGGGTCCATGTAGACCCTTCCCACGAGGTTAAGAATTCCTGCGAGCCTGCCTTTGCCGGCGTCGAAGACGATGCCTCCCGTGCCGGGGCTGTCGGGCGGATAGTTTGCCGGCCGCACGACTCCCTCGAGCGAATCGATCCCCTCGGCGAGATCGGGCCTTCTCCACGTGTGGTTGCCCATCGTGACGACCTGCACGCCGTATCCCTGTATTTCGTGGATCAACTGCGTGGTCGCGCCGAGTCCCCGGGCCAGGTTTTCGCCGTTGGCGATGGTCAGATCGGCCGCGAAACGCTTTTTAAGCGAACTGAGCCGCTCGCGCAATATGCGCCTGCCCGGCTTGCCGACGACGTCTCCGATGAAGAGTATTCTCAATGCGGGCTCTTTTCTATCGCCGTTCCATAAAAAAAGCCCCTCCCCTGCGGGAGGGGCTTTGAATCGTCGTGTTACTTCGCGTACTCGACCGCGCGGGTCTCGCGTATGCACATGATCTTGATCTGACCCGGATATTCGAGCTCGGCCTCGATTTTCTTTGTGATGTCCCTGGCGAGTTTCGCCATTTCGGCGTCGCTCAGTTTCTCGGGCTCGATCATCACGCGTATCTCGCGTCCCGCCTGGATCGCGTATGTCTTTTCCACGCCGACAAAGCTGTCGGCTATGTCCTCGAGCTTTTCGAGACGCTTAACGTATGTCTCCAGTGTCTCGCGCCTGGCGCCGGGCCTGGCCGCGGAGACGGCGTCGCCCGCCTGTGTCAGGACAGCTATTAAAGACGTGGGCGCGATATCGTTGTGATGCGCCTCGATGGCGTTGACGATCAGATCGCTCTCGCTGAACTTCTTGGCAAGCTGCGCGCCTATGCCGGCGTGCGTACCTTCTACCTCGTGGTCGACGGCCTTGCCGAGGTCATGCAAAAAGCCGGCTCGCTTGGCGTGCTGAACGTTCAGACCCAGCTCCGCAGCCATCACGCCGGATATAAAGGCCACCTCTTTGGAATGCTGCAGCACGTTCTGCCCGTAGCTCGTGCGGTACTTCAGGCGGCCCATCAGCCTGACTTCCTCCGGATGGAGGCTGTGCACGCCTGCCTCGAGCGCGGCGTTTTCGCCCTCCTCGCGGATGGCCGCCTCCATCTCCTCCTGGACCTTCGCGACGACCTCTTCGATGCGGGCGGGATGAATCCGGCCGTCGGCGATGAGCCTCGTGAGCGCCATACGCGCGATCTCTCTTCTTATGGGATCGAATCCGGAGAGGATGACCGCCTCGGGCGTGTCGTCCACGATTATGTCGATGCCGGTGGCGTTCTCGAGCGCACGGATGTTGCGGCCTTCCCTGCCTATGATGCGGCCCTTCATATCGTCGCTCGGGAGGGATACAACTGAGACAGTGGATTCGACGACGTAATCCGCCGCGCAACGTTGGATGGCCGTACAGATTATTTCCTTGGCCTTCTTCTCGCTGGTCTCACGGGTTTCGTCTTCGATTCTTTTGATGCGAAGCGCGGATTCGTGCCTGACCTGCTCCTCGAGCTGGGCCAGCAACGTATTCTTGGCCTCGGTCGCGGTCAGCCCGGCGATGCTTTGCAGCCTGTCGCGCTGCTGGTCAAGAGTGCTCTGAAGCTCTTCGTGCAGGACCACGACTTTCTTGTCGCGCGCGGCCAGATCCTTCTCTCTGGTGACAAGGTTGCCCTCTTTTTTCTCCA
>CBDUSG010000398.1:0-4104 GCA_965369575.1 uncultured bacterium
ATGACCTCCGAGAGGACCTGGCAGGCCATGTTGTTGTAGACCCACGCCGATCCGGGGAAATGCTCCATCGGCATCCGCAACGCGAAAGCGGTCTGGTTCGATCTCGTCGCCAGCCACGACGGGTCCACCAGCGGGTCCCAATACAGCCCGGAATTCATCATTTATCCGAATCAATATTATGTTTCTACCCGCCGGACAGGTGTTCTCTGAAAAATTTCACGGCCTCCCCGGCCGAGCGCAAGGCGGGCTCGCCGGCATAGAGCTCGAAATGGCGTGTGTTCTCGAACATCACCCACTTTTTAGGCTCCGGGGCCTTGTCGTAAAGCTCCCTATAATTCTCGGCCGGACAGACAACGTCCAGCTCGGCCGCTATGAGCAGCAGCGGACGGTCTCCCTTTTTGTGGATGACCGAGATCGGCGAAAACTCCATGTGCGCCTCCAGAAACTGGAGCATTATCTCCCTGTCCCGAACCTGCGGGAGCGTCTTCGATTCCTCCTCGAAAAATTCTGTCATCTCAGGATCGCCGGCCAGCGCCATGGCGTCGCCGTACGTCGGATTGTTGTGCAGCACCCTCTGGCGCCGATCCTGCTCGATCATATCGCGGAACGCCTCGATCTGCTCGGGTGGCATCCGCGAGGCGATGACTGTATATCCGTCCGAGAATCCGAGCTGCCCGACACACGCGCCGACGCGGTCGTCCAGCGCGAACGCATACGGCGCGAGCGCGCCGCCGTATGAAGTGCCCCACAGGCCCACACGCGCCTCGTCCACCTCTTCGCGGGTTCTCATATAGGTGACGGCATTGCGAATGTCAGCGGCCTGATCGTGCCAGAGCAGGCGTCCACGCCGGCCGTCCGACTCGCCGAAGCCTCGATAGTCGAATGCGAGCGCAATCATCCCGGCCTCGGCGAACGCCTCGGCGTACTGTGGCAGTATGCTCTCTTTGATTCCGGTGAACCCGTGGCACAGCACGATGCCCGCGCTCTTTGCGCCTGCGCCCGCCCCGTCCGGCATGTACAGCCTGCCGGCTAATCTGGCGCCTTCGGAATAAAAATGGACCGATTCGGTGTTCATTGCTCCTCCTTTCGACTGCAGTCTCGACAGCTATAATACATTGCCACGCTCGATATTGCCATAAAAAGTCGACTCCCGAGGCAGGCGCCGCGCTCTGCGGTGTGGTTGTGATATGATGCGTGGAGCGACCGGGACCCCGTCCGATGGCGGGCGCGCCGGCATAAAGGGCTACGGCATGGCAGATACAGTGCTGCAAAAAGCGCGGTCGGCGACGCGGGTTTTAACGGCCGACGTGCGGCTGGGCCTCAAGAACCTTTTCCTGCCCGCGTTTTGCCGCAAGTGCGGCGTCAGAATCCTCACTGAAGACAACCTTTATTTCTGCGCCGATTGCTGGTCGACGATCGAGACGGTCACAGAGCCCAAATGTCCGCGTTGCGGGCGGCCGCACTCGATTCGCGCCGGCTTCGACCCGATCGAGAGCTTCACATGCTCGGAATGCTCGGCCCAAAAGCTGTGGTTCGACAACACTTATGCCGCCGGCATTCACGCAGGGGTGTTGCGCGATGCAATCCATCTGCTAAAGTATGGACGGAAACGCCTGATCGCAGCGCCGCTTGCGAGGCTGGCGCTCGAGCAGGCGCTGGCGGGCATCGGCGTCGAGGCCTACGATTTCATTACCACCGTCCCCCTGCATCGGAACCGCGCGAAGGAGAGGGGATACAACCAGTCCGAACTCATCGCCAGGCACGTTTGCGAGGGCTTGCCGGGCGCAGAGTTCAGCCAGTTGCTGAGACGGGTAAAGGACACGCCGAGTTTCAGCCAACTGGGCGCCATCGAGCGGCGGGCGCAGATCAGGCGCGCGTTCCGGTTTTCAGGCGATGTGAGCGTGAAGAAAAAGAGCGTGCTCCTGATCGATGACGTGGTTACGACGGGCGCGACCACAAACGAATGCGCCCGCATTCTCAAAAGGGCGGGCGCAAAAACCGTAGACGTCCTCGCGGTCGCCGTTGCAAGGAGGCTCCAATAGGTTTGGCGAACGAGATACACCGCGGCGGGAAGCCGGAGGGAAAGGGGCATGCTCTTCGCAATTATTTCCCTGCGCCCTCTGTGGCGTTGACGGCGGCATACTGCGCCTTCATCTTTTTTCTCTCGTCTCTCCCCATGCTTCCCGTCAAGCCGCCATTTCCGATGTTCGACAAGCTCGTCCACTTTGGTCTTTACGGAGGGCTGGGCGCGGTTGTCGCCATCGGAATGTGGTGGGCGGACCGTGAATATTCCGCGGGCGCGCGTGTCGTCGTGCCCACGGCATTCTGCTTTTTTTACGGGCTCAGCGACGAAACGCATCAGTTGTTCGTAGCCAACCGCTCCTTCGACCTGGCCGATGTTGCGGCCGACGTCGCAGGCGCGGCGGTCGCGGCGATTTTGCTGGCGCATGTGTGGCGCAGAAGAAACTCAAAAACGTAAAGGCAAAGGAGAAACAAGATGAGAGACCCGGTAATCATGGCGTTCGCAAAGGACATGCTCGGAATGACGGACGAAGACATCGAGAAGGTAACTCCCGAGAAGGAGCAGGAGTACAAGAACGCGATGGAGAACCTGGCCAAGTACCGTATCGTCGCCGAGGTCGTGAAGGCGAAGTATTGTACCGCCATGCTCCAGGTGGGCCAGAAACTGGTATTCGACGGAGTTCAGATCGATAAAGAGGCCTCGGACTGCCCGCTGTGCGTGGGCGCAATCGCTCCGCTCCATCCCACGCTGTCCGTATACCTGGATCGATGCATGAAGAATCGCGACGTCGCGGGCTCGGTCAGCGGCGTCGCGTGCACCGACCCGGGAATGGAGGTCGGCGGACTCGGAACCGTATTGTTCGACGTCCGCATCGAGCCCGTAACCTGAGAGATGGCGGCGGGCTTCGCGGCCTGAGACGGCTCGCGCGCGGTATGGGCGGAATTAATAGAGCCAGTGGCAGATTTTCGCGCTGCACACGAAGGGCGATTCGTGCCGGATCTTCTCTATGCGCTCTTCGTATACGAAGCCGGGGCTGTTCTCGGGATTGTGACAGGTTTCGCAGAGGTCCTCCGCCACTTCTCCGTAATCCTCGTCAACCGGATTCTCGACGTGCTTGCCGCCCGGCCCGTGGCAGTTCTCGCAGCCGACGTGCTTCAGGTGCGGCGTGACATCGGGCGAGATGAATCCGCTCTCGTAGCCGAAACCGACTGTGTGGCAGGACACGCACTCCGGGTCATACTCGTGGCCCCTGTCGACCAGCACTTCGAACGCGTGGGCGTGCTCGCTCTTGTGGAAACGGACCGAAGATAACGAATGGCATCGCATACAAGCGGGATCGCCGGTGAACCTGGCATCCTCGTGCTCGAGTCTCGGGACCTGCTCGAGCAGCTTTTCCGCCCTGATCATCTGCTGGTATTCCTCGATCAGGGTCAGGATTCGCGGTGAATCGGAAAACTTGCCGTCGAGCTTGCGCGCCGAATACTTCGACAGCTCGAGCCGGCCGTTTTCGAGCGAAAACATTGCCGCGCCCGCGTACATGCCTTTCTTTCCGGCAAACAATACCGGCACGCCTTCCTTTCTGAGCGGCACCTGCCAGGGGTCGTCGCCGACGTGGCTCGCGATGACAAGGTCGATTTGGGGCAGTGTCTCGGCGATTGCGAGCGTCTCTTCCTCGCCGGCGTGCGCGAGCAGTACGAGGAAATCCGACGCGTCTTCAAGCTCCTCGACGAGCCGGGTCAGCATTTCTTCATACTCTTCGACGAAGAGCCCGGGATTCAGGGACGCGATTTCATCTTTGAATTCGGGCGAGATCACGCCGATGACCGCGGCGGTAAGCTCTTTGTCTGCGACGTGGACCGGGCGCAATACGTACTGCCGAAAGACGGGAGCGCCGGCGGCGTCGACGATGTTGGCGCTCAGCAGCGGGACGCCCGTGAAATCCGAAACGTATCGCAGGTAGTCGACTCCCAGCCGAAGGTCCTGCTCGCCGACGTTGGCCGCGGCATACCCCATCTCAGCCATCGCCTTCATGGCGGTCTCATACTTGAGCTCGGGCTGGCGCCCGTAGCCCCGGTTTACGT
>CBDUSG010000399.1:0-4103 GCA_965369575.1 uncultured bacterium
GAGATGCGAAGCATCTCACGGAGGGGTGTGGGGGGCGCCTCGCCCCCCACAGGGCTGCTGGCCGCCCGTGGATGGGGGCTCTGCCCGCCGCCGCCGCCGACATATCATACAGGACTCTGCGACCGGACAATATGCGCAACGATATACAGTTGACACGACCCCAGGCCATCTGTTAGACTTCTTTTAACTGGCTGGCCAACCTAAAAAAAACAAACCGCGAGCCACAAATGTCACCCAAAATAGGCGTCGCGCCAAGAAGAAGGGCCGAGATAATCGAGGCGACCTTTTTCTGCATCGCGCTCAAAGGATACAGCAACATAACGATGCAGGATATCGCCGACTCGGCCGGCGTGAGCAAGGGAGTGATTCACTACTATTTCCGCAACAAGGAGGAGTTGTTCCTCTCGGTCTTCGAAAAGCTTATAGGAGACCTCGACAACCACATCTCTATCAGAGTTCAGCAGGCCGACACGCCGCCGGAGAAACTTCGGGCCATTGCCGGCGCCGTCTTCGAAAAAGTGCGCGAAAACAAAAAGTTCCAGGTCGTGCTTCTCGATTTCTGGGCGCATTCCACGAAAAATCCCACTCTCAAGGCCGCCAACGCCAGGCAATACGCGCGTTACAGGCATCTGACGAAAAAGATAATAGCCGAAGGAATCAAAACCGGCTATTTCAAAAAATGCGAACCCGCTTACGTGGCCTCGGCTCTTATCGGATTGATCGAGGGGCTCACGATCCAATGGATATTCGACGGAAAGGCTTTCGCCCTTTCGCGCGCGCAAAAGATGACCGAGGAAATCATCAGCGCGTATCTCAGGGAATAGTTTCCCGCAAAGACACGATAAGGAGAGGATTGCCATGATGAACTTTTCGTTTACCGACGAGCAGAGGATGCTGCAGGAAACCGCCCATAAATTCGCCGAGCAGGAGATTCGTCCGAAGGCTGAGCACCATGACAGAACGGGTGAATTCCCGCGCGATATCCTCCAGAAGGCTTACGACGTCGGCCTGATGAACGAGACGATACCCGAGTCCTTCGGCGGCGGCGGGCTCAGCGTTCTGGACTCGACCATAGTCAACGAGGAGATGTCATGGGGCTGCGTCGGCGTGAACACCTCGAGATCGGCCAACTCGCTGGCCGTCACTCCCATCATGGTCGCCGCAAGCGAAGAGCAGCAGAAGAAGTTTCTCTCGCCACTGTGCGAAGAGCTGCGGTTCGCCGCCTTCGGACTTACCGAGCCGGGAGCCGGCTCCGACGCCGGCGCGATAGCGACGACCGCGAAGCTCGTCGGCGATGAATATGTGCTGAACGGAACCAAGTGCTTCATCACCAACGGCGGCGTCGCCGATCTTATAACTATATTCGCATCGACCGACAAGGACAAGAAGCATCGCGGCCTGAGCTGCTTTGTCGTGACGAGCGACATGGCCGGGGTCTCTGCCGGGAAAGAAGAGGACAAGATGGGCCAGCGCGCCTCGAATACGACCGAGGTCATACTCGAGGACGTCCGCGTGCCCAAGGAGAACCTGCTGGGCAAGGAGGGCGACGGCTTTAAGATCGCGATGCTCACGCTCGACAAGGCGCGTCCCGGCGTGGGAGCCTCAGCGGTGGGAGTCGCGCGCGCGGCTCTGGAATATGCCGGCGAATACGCCAAGCAGCGCGTGCAGTTCGGAAAGCCGATAGCGGCGAACCAGGCGATACAGTTTATGATCGCCGACATGGCCGTCAAAGTCGAGCTCGCAAGGATGATGGTATATAAGTCGGCGTGGCAGACGGACAACGGCGAGCGCAACACGCTGCACGCGGCCATCGCGAAGCTCTACGCCTCCGACATCGCTATGGAAGTCGCCACCGACGCCGTCCAGATATACGGCGGCTACGGTTACATGCGCGAGTATCCCGTCGAAAAACTGATGCGCGACGCCAAGCTGCTCCAGATATACGAGGGCACGAACCAGGTGCAGCGCATGGTCATCGCGCGCGAAGTGCTCAATCCTCGCTGACGCGCGGATTGCAGGAAAAGAACCATGATCGCGGAGCCCGGCCGCCGTCGTGCACGGTCGATGCGCCGCGATTAAGAGGGGGGCGCCATGCCTTTTTATAAAAAAGACGAACTCCCGTCCAAGCAGCTCCTTCCGGGCGTCACGCTTCGCAGCGTGTACCTCGAAAACAGCATGATGACGTTTTTCGACCTGCAGCCGGGAAGCAAAATCCCGTCGCATAAGCATCCGCACGAGCAGATAACCTACCTTGTCAAAGGCTCGCTCAGGATGACCGTCTCCGGAGAGACCAGGCTGATGGAAGCGGGCGACATCGCCGTCGTCGCGCCGGAGGCCGAGCATTTTGCCGAAGTCGGCGACGAGCCTGCGCTTGCCGTCGACTCCTGGCACCCGATCCGCGAGGACTACGTACTGGACAAGCCGGGCGAATAGCTTCCTTTCCGCAAAAGAATCTTGAGAGAGTTCCCGTGACATCGAAATATCCCGGAATCGAAACGCTCCGTCAAAGGCTGCTCGATGCGCGGCATGAAATCTGCATCGAGCGCGCGCGTTATCTGACCGAGTCGTATCGGCGGACCGAGGGAGAGCCCCAGCCGATCCGCTTTGCGAGGGCGCTGGCGCACGTTCTCGCGAGCATCCCGATTATCATCCGCGACCTCGCCGTCCGAATCGCCGGCTTCAGCGTCCTCTTTACGCGACTCAGTAAGAAGGCGCAGGACGAGATCATCGGCCGCAGCATCTCGACGCTCTGAGTCTGCATCAGGAGTTCGAGGGTCGGACGTTACACTTCGGGAAGATGCGTGGCGGCACGGGCGAGATCAAGCTCACATCGACATAATCATGATGCTGCCTGCTCTTTGACGCTCTGTTACGAGACGCCGGCCTTCACCGGCTCGATCTTCTCGACACGCACGGCGCAGACCTTGTACTCCGGTATCTTGGCGACCGGGTCGAGCGCGGGGTTCGTGAGCGCGTTGGTCGGGCTCTCGGCGAAGTGGAACGTCATCGAGATCGTCCCCGGCCCCGAGACCGCGGTGACCTTCGCTCTCGCGGTCACCTCGCCCCGCCGCGAGACGACGCGCACCATCTCGCCGTCGGCGATGCCGAGCGCGTCGGCGTCGACCGGGTTCATCTCGACGAGTTCCTCTTTCCTGATAAAGTTGAGCCCGGCGGATTTCCGTGTCATCGTGCCCGTGTGGTAATGGTAAAGGCTGCGCTCGGTCGTGAGCACGAGCGGATACTCGTCGTCCGGGTTCTCGGCCGGCGGCCTGTATTCGAGCGCCGAAAATTTTCCTTTGCCGCGACTGAACTTGCCCGTGTGCAGGATGGGCGTGCCGGGATGCTCGGCTGTCGGGCACGGCCATTGCAGCCCGACGTCGTCGATCCGGTCGAATGTGATGCCCGCGTATTGAGGCGTGAGCGATGCGATCTCATCGAAGACCTCGCGCGGCGAATCGAAATCAAAACCTTTCGCGCCGAGTCTTTTCGCGATGTCGCAGATTATGATCCAGTCGGGTCGCGAGTCGCCGACGGGCTCGATGGCTTTTCGCACGCGCTGCACGCGGCGCTCGGTGTTGGTGAAGGTGCCGTCCTTTTCGGCGAACGTCGTCGCCGGAAGCACCACGTCGGCGAGCTGCGCCGTCTCGGTCATGAAGATATCCTGCACTATCAGGAAATCGAGCGACTCGAGCGCTTCGCGGACGTGGTTGATGTCGGGGTCGGACAGCATCGGGTTTTCGCCCATGATGTACATCGCGCTCACCTTGCCGTCGACTGCGGCGTGGAGCATCTCGACGACGGTCAGGCCCGGCTTGGGCGGAATCTCCGTCTTCCAAATCTTCTCGAATCTATTGCGTATGGCCTCGTCGCCGACTTGCTGGTAGCCGGGCAGCACGCCCGGCAGGGCGCCCATGTCGCATGCGCCTTGCACGTTGTTCTGTCCACGCAACGGGTTGACGCCGGACGACGGCTTGCCGATGCTGCCGGTGAGCATCGCGAGGTTGGCGACTGCGAGCACATTGTCGGTGCCGTGAGTGTGCTGCGTGATGCCCATCGCGTATAGGATGCTCGACGGCCCTCCGCTCGCATATATGCGGGCGGCC
>CBDUSG010000400.1:0-4099 GCA_965369575.1 uncultured bacterium
GTGCGCACTGGACTTCAAATGCGTATAAGGCGTTAGCGCGCTATTTCAACAGGCCCAGAGGCTTATGAATCAAGGCTTCTGGGCCTTTACTTGTGGTTCTGTTTGGTTTCGCGCGGGATCGTTTGCCTTTCTTGGGCACACTTTCGGGCACACTCGATCTGATTCCGCAAGGCGGGGGAGTACCCCCCCGAAAAAGGGACTCCTAGCGTGGTGAAGGGCGTAAACGCATGTTTGAGGGAGAGCGTTATTCTCTGAAAAATTTTCCATATTTTCTATTTTTTCCGATCCTCGAGGCCTGATTGCCGACCCCTATACCCCACCCTGGGGGGGTGGTATTTGGGTATATGGTACCTGTTGGAAATTCTCCGAGTAGGTATTTTTGGCTTCGCGCTTCCGGTGATGGGTCATGACAAGCTATGTTCAGTCAAGCCCTCTCACGGGTGAAGAATATTTGGGCGAAAGGTACACTCGGCCGGGTGTAGAATATTGGGATTTTCCATTCACTTGATCCATGTTGTCAGTCTGTCTTTCCGCATTTCCATGCCTCATTGAAATCGAGATTCTTCTTGACAGGGGTCTCTATGCCCGATATAATTGTACATACGTACAATACGATCGTACAATATTTCAGAAAGGTGATTGGGCGATGGGCAGAAAAGGTATAGCCAAGGAGAGACGGGCGGAAATCGCACATGGCCTTTACCGATGCATTGCCAGGCGCGGGTACGCCAATACATCAGTTCGGGACATAGCCAGAGAGGCAAACGTCGGGCTGGGGCTCATTACGCACTACTTCGAGAGCAAGGACGAAATCCTTTACACGCTTGCGGATCACGTATTTGAGCAGTATCAGGAGAGCTTTGTTCAATTCTTCACGAGGCATTCCGACAAGCCCCCGAAGGAACGTCTACTGCTGGGCATTAAGTTTATCTTTGTCGATATCGCCGGCGACCGGGATTTGATCGCAGTGTTTCAGGAACTTATTAACCTATCCCGTCATGATAAGAAGCTCCGACTATCTTTGAAAAAGCTCTACAGACGCTATCGAGATACGGTAGCCGGGTTTCTCGATGAATGCGTTCAAGGATCGAATGTGTCGGATGAGGATATTCATAGACTTGCAACCTTCCTGGTGAGCGCGAGTGAGGGCGCCAGTGACCAATGGAGCCTCGATCCCAGAGGAACCAAGCTGTCGGAAATGGCCGAAATGGCTGGCATGTTCGTTGACAGCTTTATAGGGCAAAACGATGCGTAAGCCTCCAAGGGCCAAGAGGTCGAGTATTCTTGGGCGGTAAAGGAGTCTACACGACAGAATTCACAGGGAGGGGGCTGGGGCTTGCCCCTTGTTTACTCAGTAAAGGAGAGATGAAATGTCATCCAAAAAAGATATCGTCATCGTCGGAGCGGGCGTCGCAGGATGTTCCATAGCTTACCACCTTGCGAAGAAGGGGATCGCGTCCACTATTATCGATCGCGAATCCATCGGCGCCAGGGCCTCTGGGAAGGCATGGGGAGTGATAGCTTACCCGCCGGTTTTGCTGGTCGCCGAGCAAATCCCCGACTCTTTCTATGCGATGCCGGAAGGAGAGACATTCGCCGACTGGCTCGGTCTTCTCTGGTCGGGCTACAATCGGATGGCGGACATTGCCAAGGACATAAAAGAACGATCCGGGATAGACATTGAGTATGGAGAGACACCAAGCACGTACCTTCTCACGCCGGATCAGCCCGAAGCGGCCCTCGGAGAAGGACTGGTTGAGATGTTCAAGGAAGTCGGCGCCTATGAATGTGAATGGCTTGGATCGGAAGAACTGAGGGAGGTCTTTCCCCATGTCAATTCGAGCGCCATAGGTGGGATAAGCAGGCCGGAAATTCAGGTTGAACCCTACAAATACACGCTCGGCCTCGGGCAAACGGCGGAAAACATGGGGGCCGAAATCAGGCACGGCGACGTCGTGGGATTCGATACGGAAGGATCGAGAATAAAATCAATCAAGCTGGCCTCTGGAAAAACGATCGAGGCGGATGTAGTCGTCATTGCCATGGGGCCCTGGAGCGTTCAAAGCACCTCCTGGCTGGGAAGGAAAATCCCCGCTCACGTCATCATGGAGGAATGCCTGCGCGTCAAAGCCCCGGCGGGATTCCCGCCACACTCGCTCGCCCACGGCTCCCGGACGATTGTTTCCCTGCTTGGCGGCGACCTTATCCTGGCGGGAGGAGATGACGATTCCTGGTTCTTCAAGACGAGAGATGATTTCGAGTACGGCCTGTCGGATGATATGAAAAATCAAATCATGCACGGGGCAGTTGATATTGTCTCGAATCTGGAAGACGCCGAGTTGATCGAGCACAGAGGAGACCTGCTGGCCTACTCGCCCGGCCCCAATTACCACAAGCCGGTGTTGGGTCGTCTTCCTGAATGGGACAACGGCTACATCGCCACGCGATTCGGCGGGCTGGGAATAATGGCGAGCCCCGGAGTCGGGCAGGTCATGGCCGATCTCATCGCCGACGGCGAAGTCCCATATCGAGCCAGGCATATGCTTGAGCACCTGAGCCCCGGCCGGGCGTAGCCCGGAAGGGTCCTGACATATGGGAAGGCAATATGACCGGCGCCCATAACGATAAATCAACCGAACGACTCCCTCTCGGGGTCAAGATCGCCTACGGCGCCGCCGAGGGATCATCCTCGCTGGTCTTTACCGTGGTGGGGATCTATTTTCTCATCTTCCTGACGGACTCCGTCGGCCTCAGCCCTTCAATCGGCGGCGCCATATTGTTTGCCGCAGTCATGTGGGACGCCGTGACGGACCCGCTAATGGGAATAATTTCCGACCGCACAAGCAGCCGCTACGGCCGACGCCGTCCGTATATTATCGCGGTCGTCGTTCCTTTTTGTGTCATATTCTGGCTGCTCTTCTCGACGCCGCGCCTTGAGGGGACCACGCTGACGCTCTACTACGTGGCGATGGCTCTGCTCATGCATACGGCGATCACAGTCCTGGACGTGCCTTATACGGCCTTGGCGCCGGAGATGACAAGGGATTACGACGAGCGTACGAATCTTGTGGGCTTCAGGGTGGCCTGGAGCCAGGTAGGCTCCCTCATCGGTGGCGCTGTGCCGTTAATGATTGTCCAGATGTTCGCTGACCAAAAAACCGGCTGGGCTGCGATGGGCGCTATCCTGGGCGCCGCATGTTTCTTTCCGATACTGCTTACATGGCGCTTCACGCGGGGCTATGAACTCTACGCCGAAGATGTGGAACCACTGTCCTTAAAAGATATCAAAAGCGCATTACTTGGAAATCGTTCGTTCCGCTATGTGGTGGGGGTTTATTTTTTCGGAATAACATGCGTGTATCTGGTTTCTGCGATAGCGGTGTACTTCATGGAATACTATATCGGGTTCGATGAAACACAAACATCAATCTTCTTCCTCTTCCTTTTCACGTGCATGTTGCTGTGGGTGCCTGTGATCACATTCACTTCCAATCGCATAGGCAAGCGCGGCGCTTACATGCTCTTCATATCCGCCTGGGCGCTGCTCTTCGGAATCGGGAATATGCTGATACAGCCCGGCCAGTTTGTCCTGATGTACTGTGTGGCCCTGTTGGCTGCAGCCGGCATGTGTTCCACATACCAATTGTGCTGGGCAATGATACCCGACGTGGTCGAAGTGGACGAATTCAAGACCGGCAAAAGACGCGAAGGTCTCTACTACGGTGTGGCCATCTTTGTCCTGAAAGCAGGTTCGGCCTTTGCGCTCCTCCTTGTCGGCCAGGCGTTAGAGTGGAGCGGCTATATTCCGGGAGCCGTCCAATCGCCAACCGTGCTGCTTGGGCTGAGAATAATGTTCGGACCACTCGTGGCGGGATTACTGCTGATCTCTGTTGTTCTCGCCTATTTCATGCCGATGACACGCGATCGGCACAAGGCGCTGCTCGAGGCTATTCGAGCCAAGAAGGCGGGCGAGAAATGGGGTGAAGAGGGATTCAAGGAACTGCTGTAATCAGGGAAAGAGCTCAAAAAAACATTGGGCATGCTTGAAAACAGGAAACCTGATGATCCGCGTGCCTCTTACAGCGCCGCAAGCTCAGAG
>CBDUSG010000401.1:0-4091 GCA_965369575.1 uncultured bacterium
GATATTCAGGTCCTTGTCCTGAATGGATATGTAGCAGGGAACCTCCTCGAAGATTTGTCGATAGCGTTCCTGGCTCTCCCTGAGCTGCTTCTGAAGGATCTTGATTTCCGTGATATCCGTTGACATCTCCAGGACTGATGTGATCTCCCCACCCTTATCTCTGATGGGGGTTGTGTAGACGATCACCGACACCTGGTCACCGTCTAGAGTCTTGACAACCTCTTCGCTTCCGTGACTCAGCCCGTCACGGAAGGTGCGGTCCACCGGGCATACCTCGCATTTTTCAGAGCGATGCTTGTAGACCTGGTAGCAGTGACGGCCTTCAAAGGTCCCAAAATCCCTCACGAATCGCCTGTTGGCCTCGACGATCCTGAAATCCCGGTCTTGGACGGTCAGATAACAAGGCAGGGCGTCGAAGTATTGCCGGTATGGTGGTTCCATCGGGTCTCCCTCGGGATCGCCCGTCCGCAGCTTCTCTATTCCTTTTTCTTGGCCAACTCGAGAACCTTGCGGACATTGAGCACGAGATCCTTTTCGCTTACCGGTTTGGTGAGATAGTTTTCCGGAGGCGGCACGGGGCGCTCGTAGATCAGCCTGCGCAACTCAGGCTTACCCGTGATGATACACACTCTGGTCTCGCACAGCTCAGGGTCTTTTCGAATTGCTTCAAAGACCTCGCCCCCATCCTTTCCGGGCATGTCGAGGTCGAGGACAACGAGGTCCGGTCTTTCCTCTTCAACCAGTTTGAGGGCTTCAATGCCGTCTCTTGCCTGTACTATCTGCGCGCCGTTGTCCTCGAGCACGGCACTGAAGTAGTCCAGCGTATCCGGCTCGTCATCGGCCACCAGTATTTTGTAACCAGCGAGGACCCCGGCCTTGTCCGCGGGGGATGGAGTCTTTTCCATGGTGTGTCCTCCTTTTGGAGTTGCAAAAAACCTTGGCCCAAGCATATTTCTATTTATGGGGTCAGCAGCGCCCTTATCGTGTCCAATAATTGCTCCGGCTCGATCGGCTTCATGATGAAACCCTCCGGCGGAGGCACCTGTTTGCGAGTGCCCAGGAAGCGCTCAAAGTCTTTGCCGGTGCCGCCGTCCTGGGTGCTCGAGACGCCCGTGACAATGACAACCGGTATTCGCTCAAGCTCCTGATCAGATTTCATTTCTCGATAAAGGCGGACGCCGGATTTTTCGGGCATGGAGATGTCCAGCGTAATCAAGTCAGGCTTTTCGGACCTGATCTTTTCCATCGCCTCTTTTCCGTCCATGGCCGAGAGGGCGATGTAGCCGTTGTCCTCGAAAAGACTCACGAGGTACGTCACGACATCCGGCTCATCGTCCACAACAAGAATCTTTTTCCGGTCCGCCATCATTTGTCACCCCTTCATTCGACGAGTCGAATCTTTCTTGCGCCCCTTATCACAGGCTCGCGTTCGGATTGTCAATGCCATTCCCATTCGAGAAACCCCTCCGGGACATCAACCATTGCGTTGACGATCAGTTCCACAAGGCCGCCGTACAAGATGCTGGATTGTTCCCAAATATTGTGGGTGAAAAGAAGGTCGCGTATTTGGCCTTTGCAGTTGCTGCACGGCGCGCACACATACTTGTGGATGCTCGGGGAGAGTTCGCCCTCAAATGCGTTGAGGACTTGCTCCAGCTTCTTTCTGCCGGAGACGTGGCACCGCCAGCTTGAAAAATTATAGCGGCTCATGATGGCTAACCCGCTGCCGCCGCCGCAACAATAGTTGTCCACGCCGTGGGGAGTCATTTCTCGGAATTGAGGGCACAGATATCTGAGGATTCGCCTTTGCGGCTCTACGATTCCCATAATGCGAACCATATTGCACGGATCGTGCAACGTAACGGGAAAATCGTTTCGCGATGGGTCAAACTTGATCTTTCCGCTGAAAACGATTTCTTCAAGAAGCGGCAATGCGCTCTCGCGAGGTATGTTCATCTCGCCAGTCAGGATGCGGTCCCCGATTGCCACGAGGCTCTTGGTCGCGTGTCCGCATTCGGCAGAGACGATTTTCCTGACGCCCAGCTTCTTTGCTATTTGAACATGCTTGAGCAGCACGCGGGCAAGCTGAACGTCGTCGTAGAAGAGCCCATAATTGATGCTGTCGTATCCCGGAATGTCGCTTGACATCGTCCAACTCAGGCCCGCCGCCTCCATTATGATGGCGAACGCGCCCACGTTCTCGGGCCATGCCATTATCTCGCCCGCGTTATGGATAAGCAGAATGTCGGCGCCCTCTTTGTCCCAGGGCGTCTCTATGTTTAACCCGGTCTTGTCGTTCATGTCTTCATCGATAAACTCGATGTTGTCCTTGACCACAAGGCTGTTCATTCCGGTGGACGAGCCGATCTTGAGCTGGAGCATCGATCCCTGCTCGTGCAGCTCGCGAGGATGGATGCCCATTTCCTGGCTGAATAGCTTTCGCAGCTCATGAGTTATCAACGCGTTGTCCACTCCGATCGGACATGCCTGCGCGCACCGGCGGTCTATGTTGCAGCGGTAGGCGAGCTCGGCCAGCCTGGCGACGGTCGTCCAGTTCAGCTCGATGTCGCCATGCTGCCATTTGCCGAAAAGCCGTCCACCGGGCTTGAGGTACTTGTAATATATACGCCTGACCACCTCCGCCCGGTAGGTGGGCCGGTAAATTGCGTTCCTCCCGCTCATCTCATAGATGTGGCACGAATCGGAGCAAGTGTGGCACTTCGCGCAATGCTCCATTGTGAGCGTTAGCTGCTGGAGGAACGGCCAGTTGTTTTCCCGGGTAAAAAGCTTTTCCAACCCGGAGAGGAATTGCCTAACCAATTCCAGCTCTTCCTCTTTGTCTTTCGGCTTTGGCAATGCGAGGACAAGCGTGTCGTCGAGTGAGCACTCAACACCTTCCCGCTCCTTCAACGGCTCCCAGTCGGCGAGATTCTCCGGGTTGTCAAAAGGCGGAGGCAATGGCTTGAAATCTTTTGGATCTAGCGGTGAGAGCTTCTCCGTGGGCTTGCTTATGTCGGTAATCCTGATTCTATCCTTCACCATTCAATCTCCTCGGTGGCGATATCGGCCCAATTCTTCTTTCCGTCGGCGTTTATGTGGGGGGCCGCCCAGGTAACGGGATACCCAAGCTGTTCCGCGATCTGCTTTTCCATCCGCGAACCCACGAGGTTTGGTTCGTCGTCCCAGCGGATTTTGTGATAGAAGAAGTATTTGGTAAAGAAATGCGACATGTGCGTGAGCGGCACATACGCCATCAAAAGCGAAAACAGGACAAATTCAATCGCCACGGCGCGGCTTTCGAGCGGCGCGGAAATGTTGAACGTCAACAGGTTCCGGACATAGGCTCCCGCAATGGAAAAGTCCTGGTCGACGAAAACAAAGGTGACGGATCCCACAAGCAGGGCCGCGAGAAAGAGAGCGAGGTTGAAGATGTGAGACGCCGATGTGTATCCTGCGAGTTCTTCATCGGTCAGCCTGCGGTGGAGCAGGGCGGCGGCGCCGATACTCGCGAGCAGCAGGCCCAGGCCTCCGGCCAGGATTGTGAGATAGTATATCGCCGCTCCGACGGCCAGACCAGGGCCCGATACCACGTTCACGCCGGAAATCTGGACGAGGGCGCCAAACGCCAGCAGGCCGATCCATCCGATGAGGCAATACAGCCCGAAGTGAAACGGGAATGAGCGATACCAAAGAGGCCGATTGTTTTCCCAGAGGGCTTTCAAGAAAAGCATTTCCGGCGCCATATATCCGAGTTCGGTTAGGAGCGAGAATTCCCGGGGCTTATCCCACCAATCGACCTCCTCGTAGTATGAGCCGCCGTGGCGGGCGCGTCTGCCCTCGTGTGGAACCGGATACAGCTCCCATCGCAAGTGGACGGGCATTGAGCTTAACTTTCGGAACCGCGCGGCCACGGCCACAACGAACGTGATGAATGAAGCATAGGCAAGAAGATGAATTGATATGCTCGCCACCATAATCCTTCTCCCTTCTGGAGACAGTGTCCTTCCCGGGGCAGGCTGGAGTGTGACTCATATATAACGACAAACCGCGTAATTATTGAAATCAGATCACTTACGGTACTGCTTTTCTTG
>CBDUSG010000402.1:0-4078 GCA_965369575.1 uncultured bacterium
TGCGTGGCTGCGCCTTGCCTTGGACAACTTGCGGGACTCTGAGACCGACAATATATGGTTGACACGACACTAGACGGAATCGCCGGCGAAATGCTTTCGCCCACCGGCGTGGCTCCCTTTTCTATTCGGTCTCTTTCTTCTTCGGCCGAAACCGGAGCACACAGGCATCATCGGGCCGCTCGGCCCACAGGTCCATCGAATAATCGAAGAAGCTGCCGAAAAAGCCCTGGTCGAACGAATCGGCGTGCCTACACATGTCGGCGACCTCGTCGGCACTCAGGCCCGACATGCGCCATGCCTCCTTCAACGGGCAGCGCGGCAGCCTGACGGCCAACTCCTCTTCATCGCAACGGATGACATCGGGCTCGTTCATGGCGCCGTCGTCGGGAAAAAAGTCGAGCAGCCAATCCTTGAATTCCGCGATCGTGTCCGGAACCTCGAAAATCGAGGCCGTGTTCTTTCCGTGGTTGTAGATGGCCCGCTTGAAAATTTCGCTCGCCTTCTCCTCGCCGAGTTCCTTGCGCATTTCGGTGAGGATCGCGGTGTAGACCATTGCGCGGTTGGCCGTCGCCATGAAAAGGTCTTTTCTAAGCGATTCGATTTTTTCCTTGTCGGAGCCCATCGTATTTATCCTCCCGAGAACATCATTGCAGTCATTCGACGGCGCCGGCATCTTTGAGAAGCCTTACGACCTGCGTGTGGCCTCTGTTGATTGCGCCCATGAGCGGGGTCATATCGAGCTTTGTCTTCACATTTGGGTCGGCGCCACCTTCGAGCAGGGCTTTAGTCGTGGCGGCGTCCCCTTTGAACGCCGAGTACATCAGCGCCGGCCAGCCGTCGTTCGTTTTCAGGGTCGGGTCGGCGCCGCTTTCAGCGAGCGCCCGCGCCGTTTCGGTATGCCCCTTTATGGCCGCCCACAGCAGGGCCGTCCTGCCGAATCTGTCGCACGCGTCGATTTCGGCGTCGCTTTTCAGGAGCATTCGAATGATGTCGATCTCGCCCCTTGCGGCGGCATGTATCAACGGCGTCTTGTCCGCGTCGCTTTTCGCGTTTACGTCGGCTCCATGCTCGATGAGCGCGTCTATCGCGTCTGCATGGCCCTTTATTGCCGCCCACAAAAGGGCGGTCCTGCCGAAGTCGTCCGCGGCGTCAAGGTGTGCGCCGTCATCGATCAACCTTCTCACGGCCTCGGCATCCCCCGCGTGCGCGGCGTCTATCAGCGCCTCATACCGTTTTTCGCCGCCGGGCTGAACGAACCGCAACGACACGGCAAAGACGAGCAATGCCGCCGCGTCGAGCGGCCCCCATATCCCCGGAGAGAGAAGGAGGGGGACAAGAGGATTGTAAAGCAGGGCGATGGCCCCGAAGACCCAAGCCCAGCCCGGTCTGCGCACGGCCATGGATGCGAATACGCACGAAAGGGCTACGGCGCAGACCGCCCATCGCAGCAGCGGATAGCAAGCGCTTGGGAACTGCAGAAAAGCCAAGAACAGCATTGCCGAAACGATCAGTCGCGCGGCAATAATGGCCCTTTGCTTCCCAGACATCTCTCCTCTTTCCGGATGCTGGGCGCCGCCGCTCCGCTCAGCGGATCATCACATCCGCGATAGTGAGCGCCATCAGCAGCAGGCTGACCGCCCCATTGACGTTGAAAAAAGCGGCATCCACCCGTGAAAGGTCGTGAGGCCTCACTATAGAGTGTTCGTATATAAGCAAAGCCGCCACGAGGACGATGCCGCCGAAGAAAACCATTCCCAGCCCGGCCGCCGCCATCACGACAAACAAGATTCCCACCATCAGCGCGTGCAGGATCGCCGAGAGCGCGAGCGCGCCGGCCGGACCGAGCCGCTTTGAAAGCGAGCGCAGGCCGACTCGACGATCGAAATCGATGTCCTGACACGCATAGATCAAGTCGAATCCCGCGGTCCACAGCAGCACGGCCGCGCCGAGGAGCATCGCGACCGGGTGGAATTCCTCGCTCACGGCAATCCATGCGCCGACCGGAGCAATTGCGAGCGCGAGTCCCAGAACGAAATGCGAGTAATCGGTGAAGCGTTTCGTGTAGGAATAGCCGAGGATGATAGCGAGCGCGACTGGCGACAACATAAATGCGAGGCGGTTGAGCATATACGCCGAGAACACGAACAATGCGATCGTCACCGCCACGAATACGGCCGTCTCTGTGCGAGTGAGCTTTCCGGCCGGGATCGCACGGAGGGCCGTCCGCGGATTTTGCGCGTCAAAGCGCGCGTCAACGATGCGGTTGAACGACATCGCGGCGCTGCGCGCGCCTACCATGCACATTACTATCCAGAAGAGCGTTCCCGCCGGGGGCACGCCGCCTGCGGCCAGGAACGCGCTCATCACTGCGAACGGCAGCGCAAAAACGGTGTGCGAGAACTTTATCATCTCGAGGATAGTGGAGATTTTCTCAAGCGACGGCTTCATTCGTCGCCTCCCCATCGGTGGAACAACTCATGCGGGACACCGAGTTGGTCGAGTGTTTTACCGACGACGAAATCGACCATGTCCTCGATCTTTTTCGGACCATGATAAAACGCGGGCATTGCGGGCAGGATGCATGCGCCGGCCCTCGCCGCGCGGAGCATATTTTCGATTGCAATCGCGCCCAGCGGAGTTTCACGCGGGACGAGCACCAGCTTGCGGTTTTCCTTCAGGCATACGTCTGCGGCGCGCAAAATCAGGTTGCCGCCCAGGCCCGACGCGACGCCCGCGAGAGTCGACATGCTGCAGGGAATTATCGCCATCGCGTCCGCGGGGAAAGTGCCGCTGGCGATTGGCGCCGATATGTCCTCGAAATGGTAGTAGCTTATCCGGGCGGTCGTCCGGCATGTGAGGGCGACCGCGGAAAAGTCCTTGAGATCGATGTCGATGTCCATCTCATGCTTGAGCACCTTGGCGGCGGCCTTGGAGATGGTCAGATGCACGTGACATCTCTTGTCGATCAACGCCAGGAGCAGCCTGATCGCGTACTGGACGCCGCTCGCGCCCGTAATAGCGACGATGATTTTCTTCATTCGTTTTTCCGCCTGTTATGGTTTCACGCCTATATATAAAGCAACGATGCCCAGCGTCAGTTCCTTTGCCGAGACACTGGCGAGCCCGCATCGCTCCATTACCCGGCGCATCTCGTTTCCTCGCGGGAACTCGAGCACCGAATCGGGCAGGTAGCGATACGCGTCGTTGCCACCCCGAGAGATGACTTTTCCGATCACGGGCAGCACCCGCGTGAAATAGGTCGTGTACATCTTGCCGAAGAGCCCGCCCTCCGGCAGGCTGAATTCGAGTATCACCACGCGGCCGCCTTGCTTTGCGACGCGTGCCATCTCGCGGATGCCCGCCTCGTGGTCCGAGACGTTCCTGATTCCGAACGCGACCGAGACGACGTCGAAAGCGTCGTCGTGAAACGGGAGCCCGAGCGTATCCGCGACCATCAGCTCGACGCGGGCGCCACGGCGAGCGACAGTGAGCTTTCTCCTGCCTATATGAAGCATTTCAGGGCAGAAATCGGTTCCGACGACCATGCCGCCTGGCCCCGCCTTCTCTGAGTACTCCAGCGCGAGGTCAGCCGTACCGCTGCACACATCCAGAACGAGGTCGCCTTCGGCCAGGCCGCTCATTTCGACGGCTTTTTTGCGCCAGTATTTGTCGCGGTTGAGGCTAAGCAGATGATTCAGCAGGTCGTACCGTTGCGAGACCGCCGCGAACATCGAGCGAATTGTGGCGGCGTCTTTCATTTGTCAAATCCGTAATCGCGCCAGCGCCGATCGACGAGGTCCTTGATCTCGGCCGACATGATTATCTCGTTGGGCCACTCGCGCGTGTGACCTTCATCGGGCCGTTTCTTGGTGGCGTCGATCCCGACTTTCGAGCCCGCCCGCGGCAGGGGTGAGGCGTGGTCGAGCACGTCGAGCGGGCCGTCGACTATCGTGATATCCCTCCTTGGGTCCACGTTGTTGCCGACTCTCCACAGGACCTCCTCGACGTCCTGCACGTTCACGTCTTTGTCTACGACCACGATGATCTTTGTGAACATCATCTGTCCCAGGCCCCAGAT
>CBDUSG010000403.1:0-4067 GCA_965369575.1 uncultured bacterium
AGGCGCGGGAAAGACGCCGGCGACAATCCATTTTGCCCGGGAATACCTCGAGCAAGGGCGCCGTGTGACGGTGCTCAGCCGGGGTTACGGCCGCAAAAGCGCGGCGAAACTACCAATCGTCGTGTCCGACGGCGATCGGACGCTGCTCTCCCCGACCGAGGCGGGAGACGAGCCATGCCTGATCGCCGCGAAGGTTCCGGGAGCCCGGGTCATCGTTTGCGGAGACAGGGTGAAGGGGGCAAAGTTCGCCGTGGAAGAATTCGGCGCCGAGGTCATTATCCTGGATGACGGCTTTCAGCACGTTGCGCTCGCTCGGGACAAGGACATCGTCGTCATAGACTGCACGCTGCCCTTCGGCTTTGGACACGTCCTGCCGCGCGGGTTGCTGCGCGAGCCGCTGACGGCGCTCGGGCGGGCCACAAGTTTTCTGCTCACGCGCGCCGATCTGCGCGATCATGACTGGATAATCGAAAAATTGAAGGAGATCAATCCTGCCGCCGATGTTCTCAAAAGCAGGCACCGGCCGATGCGGCTGGTCACACTTTCAGGCGACTGCGAGTTCCCGTGCGAGGAGCTGTCGGGCAAAAATGTGCTTGCGCTCTCAAGCATCGGCAATCCAGGAGCATTCGAGGAAACACTGAGAGGGCTTGGCGCCCGGGTCGAGCACTCGCTCAGATTCGGCGACCATCATTGGTACGACGCGCAAGACGTCACCGCGATCGAGGCCGCCGCCCGGAAGCACGGCGCCGATTGTGTAGTCAGCACCGAAAAGGACGGGGTCCGGCTCGCCCTTGTTCCCAGCGCTCCGAGGGATATGCTGCTGCTGGAAGTGGAACTCGAGTTGCTGGAATGAGACGGTTACGCGGGCGCAAAGGCCGCGTTATTCGACGACGAATTCCTCGCCGACGACATGTCTTTCCACGGTGATGTCCTTCGTGGTCCTCGAGCAGCCCGCCGTCGCCGCGAAAAATGTGAGACCCAACAGCAGCAATACTGCGTAGCGAAGTCCTGTCATGGATATTACCCCCGCAAAGTGGTACGTTCAATCCTTCGAATAGTTCTTCACGATGTCCCAAACGCCGCTTAAGGGCGCCTCGACGTCGACTTCGACGGCTCCGCCCTCGAGATAGCGCGTGTCTACCCTTCTCGCCCCTTGAAGAAAAGCGTTCAGCCTTGTGTTCACCTCGTCGTGGCTGGTCGCGTAATCACGAACGTAGCTGGTCGAGTCGACGCGTATGCCGTGTATCTTCTCGACGAGGTTGCGCTTGGCGTCGATCTCGGCGGCGCGCTCGGCCAGCAGGCGCGCCTGTTCGGGGTCGGCCACATCCTCGGGCGGCACGCCGGAGCCGGTCGAGCGGATGTACTGCGACGCCCACGCGGGCTCGGCCGGAGCGGTCGCTTTGCTCGTCGGACCGCCTCCGTGCGAGCGGTCGCCGCGGGGAACGCCGTATCCCGTTGCCGAGAGCACCTTCTTCTCGTAGTAGTCGTGAACCTTATCGAAGGAATGCTCGTGCCACTCTCCGTCGTGGTGGTGTTCCTTTACGATCTGGTTCAGCTCCTGCTGTATTTCCTGTATCGTGGCCTCGATGTCGACCTCGCAGACGGGGCCGGCGACGTAGCGGGTCTCGCCGATGCGCACGCCCTTTATGAATGTGTCCAGGCGCGTGTTTATCACATCGCTCTCCGTGACGAAGTCGCGCACGTAGGTCTGCGAGTCGATCTGCAGGCCCTTCACGCGTTCGCCCATGTTGCGGTAAGCGTCGGCGATGGCCGCCCTGCGCGCGAGCAGTCTGTCGCGCGGGGATACGCGCGCCCAGTCGGGATGCGTCGCGGGCGCCGGCGCAACCGGGCTCGGCGCGGGGGCAACGGCCGCCGGCGTCCCGGGCCGGGGCGCTCCCATGCCCGTCGCCGAAATGACTTTCTGCGTGTAATAGACGTGCACCTTTTCGAAACTGGTCTCGCGCCAGCCGCCGATGGTGTAGTGTTCCTTTACGATCCGGCGCAGCTCTTCCTCGACCTGCTGGATCGTGACCTCGACGTCTATCTCACACGTGCCGTCGGCCAGCTCGCGCCTGCCGACCACGCGCGCGCCCTTGATGAACGTCTCGAGCGCCGTCGCTATCTCGTCGCTTTCGGCGACGAAATCGCGCACGTAAGTGTCGGACTCTCTGCGCAGCCCTACGACGCGCTCGCCCAACTGACGGTACGCATCGGCCTGCGCCGCCCGGCACGCAAGCAGCTTTTGCTGAGGCGTGAGCTGTGCCCCGGCCGGCGCCGACCATGCGCCGACGAGAACAAGCGCGAGCGCCGTCACCAATCCATTCAATATTTTTCGCTTCATTTTCGCGCCCTCCTTCCGAATTGCCTCCGGAAACCGGAGTGCAAGTCTCGGAAATGTTTCTCGATTCGGGAAATCATTTTTGAGGCTGTTCGCGGGTATTCGATTCCTCCGGCGCCGCCTGCCCGGCCTGTCGTTTCATGAAAAGCTCTTCCCATTCCTCCCTTGTGATCTGGCGCCTCGCCGGCTCGACCTCGACGACGGCGATCCCGCTCCGGCTCAAGGTCTGTCGGAGGCCGTCGTAACTCATGGAGCGGCCGACCTCGCCGGCCGCGACCGGCAGCTCCATGTCGACTTCGACGCGGCCGTCGTAATAATAGCGTGTCTCGACCACCGAGGCCCCTTTCAGAAAGTCGCCGACCGACTCATAGTATGTCCTGCCGGTGACCGAGCTTACTACCTTGCCCCGCATCGCGGCGAGCTTGCGATAGCCGTCGACGACGGCCGCGCGCCGCGCCATCAGCCGTGCCCGCGCTCCTGTGTACGCCGCCGGCTCATAGCCCGTGCCGGAGGCGCGGATGACAATATCGGCAGGGGCATGGTCATGGTCGCCCGTCGGTTTTTCGATCCGCACAAACGGGTCTTCTCCCGCCCGCGCAGGGGCGGTCAGGAGCGCAATCGCCCCGACGGCAATTGCCAGCGCCGCAAGTCGGCGCGCCCCTTTCGGCACATATGAACGCATTCGAACATCCCGCCTCACGTTCCAGCGGACTCCGACGATGACCCGGGCGGCGCGCGCAGCTATTTCCGCCGCACGATCATGCCCGGCTCGATCTTTTCGAGTCCATAGAGTATTACCGCTCTGCTGACGGTATCGTATACCTTTGTGACTCTGACCTCGCCGACCTTATCCTCGATGGTGTGCCCGCCAGGCAGCACTTCCCTGACGATGACGGTAAATATCTCGCCCACCAGAACCCTGTCGGCCGCGCCCATGTCGAAGAAGACCTCGTCGCCGGTCCGCTTGATAATCAAAGGAACGAACAGTTTCGTCTTTGCATTGCGCACGGCATCGTTTATGGCGTCGTTGATCGCCTCGCCGGTGGCGCCTCGGTTGAGCTGACCCCACGCGATCCCGCGGGGATCGTGTATATCGAAGCCGACGCCGCTGCCACTGCGGTGACCGCCGCCGCGCGCGATTATCTGCTCGCCGGTCTCGACGTCGATGAACGTTACGGCAACGCCGATATCGACCTCGAAACTGGTCGTGCCGAAACCGTCGGCGCGGTGATCGCCCGTAATCGCTCCGAAAATTCCTCCCAGCGGGACGGCGCTCTCGACGAAGTTGAACTGATGGAGATTGCCGACGACCAGGTAGTCGACGCCGAGCAGCTTGCCGACCTCCTTCGCCGTGGACGGATCGACAAGCCCGCTCAGTTCGAGGTGCTGTTCCGTCATCACGTCCTCGAGCCGCAGCCTTTCGACAATCGTGAACCGCTGGGTTCGGTCGAGCGCGAGGTTCAGCTTATCGGCCAGGCCGATTCCCACCTCGAGCGGCTTGCCGGTCGAGTTGGTGAAGCGCGAGACCGTCACCACCGGTTTGTTCGGGCCCTCCCCGGAGTCTTGCGCGGCAGCGGCTGCGGGCCATTGGGTTGCGAGTATTAATCCGATTAAAGGGACGAGAAGCGAGAGAACGGGCCCGTGCTTTCTTTCCGGATTCGCCATCCGACTTTCTCTCATGGAGATCTCCCGAGGTCTACTCAACTCGCGTTTCCACGCGATTCTGTGT
>CBDUSG010000404.1:0-4066 GCA_965369575.1 uncultured bacterium
CCGCCCCATTTGGCGGGGCCGGAGGTGAGTTGACTTGGGCCTGTCTTAATGATACTTTAGTTGCGGCCGGTGGCCTGTCCGGCATAGGTCCCGGTTTGCAGAAACGACTCAATCGAGAGGCTTTCCCATCTATGGAATTCCCGAAGCTGAGACAGTTGGACGCCTTTCCCCTTTCCGTCTCCGGCCGGACGATGATAGGGCTGCGCGACCCGATGAGCTTTTCCGCCGATACGCTCGCCGTGCCGCGGCAATTCCACCTGATGCTGTCCATGCTCGACGGCACGCATTCGGTTGGCGATATCCAGGCGGAATACATGCGTGCGAGCGGCGAGCTGATATACAAGGATATCCTCGAGGACATGGTGCGCAAGCTCGACAAGAGCCTGTTCCTCGATAACGAGAACTTCCAGCGCCGGCGCGAGGAGATCGAGGGCGAATTCAGGCGATCCGACACGCGCCCGGCCGCGCTCGCAGGCAAAAGCTACGACGAATCGCCCGAGACGCTCGCCGCGCAGATAGAGGAGTTCTTCAGGCACGCCGACGGGCCGGGGCCGCCGGACCGTAGCCGGAATGACGGCGATCTCAAGGGCATAATCGCGCCCCACATCGATTTTCAGCGCGGCGGGCCCTGCTTCGCGTGGGCCTACAAGGAGTTGGCCGAGCGCTCCGACGCCGATGTCTTCGTCATTCTCGGGACGGCGCACGCTCGCACCGACGGCCCTTTTGCGCTCACGTACAAGGACTTTGAGACGCCGTTCGGCGCGCTGCCGTGCGACCGATCCATCGTCGAGAAAATAGAGCGCGAGACGAGCCAGCCCCTGCTCGCCGACGAATTTGTGCATCGCGGCGAACATTCGATCGAATTTCAGGCCGTTTTTCTGGCCTATCTGTATAAAGACGTGAAAGAGGTCTCGATCGTTCCGATTCTCTGCGGCTCGTTCCAGGAGATGACGCTCTCGCGCTCGAGGCCGGCAGACGATGACCGCGTGAGCGAGTTCATCGCCGCGCTCAAGAAATCGGTTGCGGACAGCGGCAAGAAGGTTTGCTATATCGCCAGCGCGGATCTCTCGCATGTGGGCCCGCGCTTTGGGGATCCGCATCCACTCAGCGAAGGTTTCTTAAGGCTGCTCGAGGCGGATGACCGGAGGATGCTGGAGAGAGTGGAAGAGGTCGACGCCGACGGATTTTTCGGCAACATCGAGGCCGACGGTGACCGCCGAAAAATTTGCGGCCTGCCGCCGATCTACACCATGCTTTACTCCATGGGGGCCGCATCGGGAAAGCTCCTGAAATACCAATGCTGGCCCGATCCGGCCGGTACCGTCAGCTATGCGAGCATGGCCTTTTATTAATTCACCGCGGCGAGTCGCCGCCGACATGAGATGCTCCGCATCTCTTCCCTGACGAAGGGCGACAATCCTGCCCTGGACGACTTAAGGGACACTCTGAGACCGGCAATATATGGTTGACGCGACACAGGCTTCAGATACAGTTGTCGCAAAAACCGCAGCCGGTTCCGGTATCAGTATCATCGAGCGCGTCCAACAAGAATCCACGCCTGCATGAGTGCAGTCCGCCATACTCTACCATCATATTCAGCCTCTTCATTTTGAATCCGCGTCTGGCCGTGGAGCTCCGCTCGATCCTGCGCCATGCCCGCTCGCCGACTTCATCGGCATGAACGTCATAGCATATTCTGCGGTCGTTGGGGCGATAGATGATCAGGCCGCGGCCGTTCATTTGCAGCAGGGCCTGTTCGAGTTCGAAGATATCGGTTTCGGGGAAACATCTGCGGCGCAGCTCGATCACGTCAACCTCTGCGTACCCGCTGCTTGACAGGCCATAAATCCTGTCTATCGCCTCGAGATAAAGCATCTGTCGAGGGGCGCACTTCTGGAGCGCCTTCTCGAATTCCGTCGAAAGATAGATCGTGGCCGACCCGCACATGACGGGACATCGGTCGAGCAGTCCTGCTTTTTCCATCTCGAAAAGTTCCGTGCCCCGGACTTCGTGGTATTGCCGGCTCAGCGAGATCCCGTTGTTGCGGTCGGCCGAGCGCATGATTTCGCCGAAACAATCCTCAACCGCGTCTGCAGCCGGCGTCGCGTTCAGGATGAATTGCTCTTGCACCTTTCTGTCGTAGCGCGAGAAGAGCAGGATGCAGTCGCATCTGCCCCCGTCGCGCCCGCCTCGGCCTATTTCCTGATAATATGCGTCGATGCTTCCCGGATGGGAATAGTGGATGATAAAACGGATGTCGGGCTTGTCAACGCCCATGCCGAACGCATTGGTGGCCACTATCACGTCGATGTCGTCCGCCAGAAAGCGATCGTGGACCTCTGCCCGGGTCGCAGATACTCGGCCGGCGTGATAATACTCGCTGTTCCTTCCCAGTTCCTGCAGAAACCTGTTCACGTCCTCACACTGCCTGCGCGTGGCCGTATATATGATGCCCGGCCCCGGCCTGCGCAGCAGTTCGGCGAGCGTACGAAATTTGTCGCTCTTCGTGGGTGTCCGGCGGCATCCGAGGTAGAGATTGGGCCGGTCGAAGTCGCCGCAGATTACCCTGGCAGATTCGCGCCGCATCTGCCGCAGTATGTCCTCGCGGACGGTCGGTGTCGCCGTCGCGGTGAACATCAGCATTTGCGCCCCGGCCGAGAGCCGTTCGACGGCGTCGGCTATATAGAGATAATCCGTCCGGAAATCATGCCCCCACTCGGTGATGCAGTGGGCTTCGTCCACGACCCACAGGTGCGGTGTGTGCGCGCCTGCCAGGACGGCGTCGACGAAGAAGCCGTCGCGCAGACGCTCCGGCGAGATATAGATCATCTTCAGCCGGCGGCCGCGAATATCGTCCAGCACCCCACTGGCCTCGGCCGGTGACAGCGAGCTGTGAAGGCATCCGACAGGCAGATCGCGCAGACGAAGGGCGTCGATCTGATCCTTCATCAGCGCGATCAGCGGAGAGACAACGATTGTGAGACCTTCCCTCATCAGCGCCGGCATTTGAAAACACAGGGACTTGCCGGACCCCGTCGGCAGGACGGCGAGCAGGTCTTCGCCGCGAAGCGCCATTTCAATGATATGTTTTTGATATGGCAGGAACTCGCTGAATCCGAACGAATCCCGCAGAAACTCTTCGACGGGAGGGACATCGCGCCCGTTTTCGTCGGGATGTCTTTTGTCTGATTCCATGTGTCGGCTGTTCCGGAGGCGACGCGCCTCGTGGCCGCTATATCAATCGTCCGCCGGGTCCCGGGCGCGGCGGGATAATCCAGGCCTGTAGGTTTCTTTTGACGACGGCACGCGGCGGGTCATGATTCCGAGGGTTCGTCAGAAGGCTTGCTCTCGGGACTTTTCTCCTGAACGGCTGTTCTTTCCCGGAGAAATTTACAGTTGTGGCAGCTCCAGCCCGCGAAGACTTCCCGGGCCTTGATCCTGCGGGGCAGTTTGAACCTGGTCTGGTAATCGACGCAATCGGGCACGCAGTATCTGCCCTGTCTGACGCGCGCGAGCGAGCGCGGCTCGATCTCTATGCCCTCTGAATCGTTGGCCACACAGCAATAGCATATCATGGGATTTTTCGGAGCCTCCCCCTTGTTATGATTCCATGCTAGCACATGCCGAGGCAATTTTTCAAGCGAGAGAGACAAACAGCATTTTTCGCAATGGGACGGCCTCCGTTTTTACTCTTCAATTACAGAATCGTAATAAGCGGCACAAGAAAGCCTGCCGAATCGACCGGTTTTGCACCGTAGCGAGGTTGCTTCTCCCCTGCCTCTAACCGGTTAAGGCATAATATCTTAAGTCCTTGTCGCGAATGTTCCGGAGACCGCTGTTCCCTTTTGGCATTCACTTTGCTGTATCTGACATTATTAAAGCGTTCGTGCTTAGAAACTGAATTCCTGCGAATCAGCCTTACCGGAGGCCGTGAATGAGCCTGCGATTAGCCGCCGCACAGGCGTCTCTCGATGCGGAAGTTCAATTCTCCTATTTTGTCAAGAGACCGGGCGGCATACCCTCTCGCGTGGGTATTGCCAAGGTTCTCGATATTTCCGAGACAGGT
>CBDUSG010000405.1:0-4064 GCA_965369575.1 uncultured bacterium
GTTCAGCAGTCGCAGGTTCTCGTAGTATCTGATCCGCCGTTTCGATCCGGTCAGCCCAAGCTTTCCGAGGGTCAGCCGCGCCAAGGCGACCGGCGCGAAGAGCAGGCTGTTGAAATAGCTCACGCGCTCGACGGAAAAACCGGCTGCCTTGACCTTGCCGGAGAACTCGCTCGCGCTGTATCTGCGCTTGTGGTGAAGTGCGACGTCGTGAGAACTCCACAGCGCGCGATACGCAGGAACGCTCGCCAGAAGGGTTCCCCCGGGCGCGCACACCCTGTTCATTTCTCGCAGCGCCGCCGCGTCGTCTTCGCAGTGCTCGAGCAGATCGGCCGCGACGACCAGTCCGAACGATCCGGACCTGAACGGAAGCGCGGCGGCGTCGCCCATGCACAGCCGCTCAAACCCTATGCCGCGACAGTGGGCGAGCGAGCCCGGATCTTTGTCCGTCCCGAAAATGCGGCCTGCCTCGCGAAACCTCTTCATCATCAGACCCGAGCCGCAGCCCACGTCGAGGATACGCTCATCGGACGTCAACTCCGCGCGGACAGCGGAGAAGAGGATGTCGCGGGTTCCGATAAACCACCAATGGGTTTCTCCCAGCCGCATCAGCTGGGAATATTCCTCGGGATTCATTCGGCGTCGTCCGCTTTTTTACCGTATACGATCATGATGTCGAACGGGTTCACATAAAACACGGTCTCGCCGACTCCGATCGCTCGGGCGAATCGATCAAGCAGGCGCCGTATCGTTTCGCTATATAGTCCGGCCCTCTTGATGAAGAAGTCGAGGTCGATGTATTTTCCCACATGCCTGAGATGAACCGGCTCGAGCCGGCATTGGGACAGCAATCGTTTGATGGTGGGCGGCGTGAAGTAGAACAGATGTTCTTCCTGCTTGATTCCCATCCAGCGGGGTCCCCATATGCGTGCGGGAACGCTTGCGATGTTGGGCGTTGTGAGGACCAGCAGTCCGCCGGCCTTCAGCAGGCTGTTGGCCCGATTCAGCTCGCCGACCGGGTCGGGACTGTGCTCGATGTAATCCCACATCGTAATCACGTCGAAGGTCTCCGGCGCGAAGTCGACCTCGCCGAGTGAGCCGCAAAAGACTTCTAAGCCGAGGTCGTTCCGGGCGTAGTCGCAGGCGAACCGCGAAATCTCGACGCCCTGCGCCTCCCAGCCGAGACGGCGGGCGACCTCGAGTGAGAATCCCGTTGCGCAACCGACGTCCAGGAGCCGTCCTCTGCGCCCGAGCCAGTTCTCGATCTCATTCATTCGTCTTTCGAAGGTCTTCGAAATATTGTCGCGATCCGCGATGTAGTCGTCGTATCCAAGGGCGCCGGAGTCGGAGCTGCGGAAATATGATTCCGAGTATAATCGCTCCAGCCTGCCGCGTTCCGGAACCTCGTCGGCCCGGACGAGTCCACAATGCCTGCATCTGACCATCCCCAGTTCCGGGTAAAGCGGCAGCGCCGAGTCATCGCCGCAGAGGATGCACGGCGCGAGGTCATTTGTCGGCGCGATTTTTTTCATACAGGTTCTTCCAGTCGTTGGCGCGCACCTGCAAGACCTCGAGCAGCATCGGCAGAGTATGCTTGAGCAAGCTGACCTTCGAGTCTGGTGAGTTGTGCCACTTGACCCCGATTTCCGCGATCCGATAGCCGAGCTTGCGGGCGATGTACATGGCCTCGACGTCGAATCCGTAGCCGTTAAGCCGGGCCAGCGAGAATATCTCTGCCGCCGTGCCGTTTGTAAAGTACTTGAAGCCGCATTGGGTGTCTCGGAGGCCGGATACGGCCAGCAGGCGGATCATCATATTGAAAACCTTACCGCTGAGCTCCCGGTGCCACGGTCGCCAACCGCCTATGACGGAATCGCTTAGCGCTCTCGATCCGATGACGACGTCGGCCCCGCCTTCGGCGGCTCTCTCCAGTTTTTCCATATCCTCGATCGGCGTCGCGAGATCAGCGTCGGAAAAAAGGACGTCACGGGCGCGGGCCTCGAGCATTCCCCTGCGAACCGCGTAGCCCTTGCCGCGGTTGGGCGTATAACCCACGAGCCGAATGCGGTCGTCGGCCTCAACATATTTTTGGACAACGCCTTCCGTATCGTCGCGGCTGCCGTCGCTGACCACTATTATCTCATACTTTTCCTTGTGCACCTTGAGGTATGAGGAAATGGCTTCCAGCGTGGGGCCGATTCGCCCGGCTTCGTTGTAAGCGGGAATGACTACGGAAAGGTCTGGTTTTTCTCCCATATGGAGGAATCCGGTTCCACTGTTTGCGTCCCGGCAGACTGGGCTCATTGCGATTGCTGCTCCAGAACAGGCAGTCATCATTATACTTGTGGCAGAGGCCCATGTCAAATGCCTTTTCGCCCGTCTGAGGATACCGCCATCTCCCTCTTGATACAGAGACACAGATGTCAGCGTTCCCGAAAATTGGCCGTTCACCGGCCCTCTGTCGATCCGCAGGAAGGCAAAGATGCGCCTTTTCGGATGGGGAAATTCACGGGCTCCCGCGCCCGGGATTTTCCATTTTCAATCCTCGTGAAAGAAGATGGGTTTGACATATTTAATGTCATATGTTATACTTAGGTCAATTCGGGAGGTGTTTTCGGCTCCTGATGTTTTCGTGTAGACGCAATATTGCACACCTCAAATAAAAGCATCGCCAGTAGCGGCGCGACGCTGGTTTCGGGCAGGGATGGCGAAAGGAGTTTTTACTCATGACCAAACGGGAGTTAGTTATCGAGGTGGCGAGACAACTCGGCTTTACGCAGAACGATGTTGCGCGGGTTATCCAGACCGCGTTCGACGTGGTCACCGATTCGCTTGCCCAGGGCAAGCGCTTGGAGATACGGAACTTCGGCGTCTTCGAGGTCAAGACTCGCGATGCCCGCATCGGGCGCAATCCTCGAACGGGCGAGGAAGTGCCTATTCCTGAAAAACGCGTCGCCACGTTCAAGCCGGGCAAGCTCGTCAAAGAAAAGGTGGAGAACTCCCGCCCGGAGCCGCCGCCCATACAGTAGCATCTTATGCTGCCTCCCACCTCTGAGGAAGCATTCTGCAAAGGCTTTTAAGTGCGCGCCGAATCCGATGCCCGTAACTCTTTTCCTGCTATCGAATTATATGTAATCCTGGACGAATGCCTCCTGGCCGGCCGGGATATCCGCAAACTTCTCGAATCGGTGATCCAGGCCGGCGCCGACGCCATCCAATTTCGCGCCAAGCATCTTTCCAAACGCGGCTATTACGAAACGGCCCGCGCCCTTGTGCCCATTGCTCGCCGACACGGCGTCCCTTTCTTTGTGAACGATCATCTCGACGTGGCGCTTGCCATATCTGCCGATGGCGTTCACCTCGGTCAAAATGATCTCCCATGTTCGGCGGCCCGCACGCTGGCGCCGGCGCGGATGTTGCTCGGTATCTCCGCGCATTCAGTCGAGGAAGCCGAGACGGCAGTCGCGGACGGCGCGGACTACGTGGCTATCGGTTCAGTTTTTCCCACGAGCACAAAGGAAAATCCCGAGGCGATAGTCGGCGTCGAGACGGTTCGGGCCGTAAAGAGCAGGGTGGGGGACCGGCCGCTTGTCGCCATAGGGGGGATCAACGCTGGGAACGCCGGCGAGGTGATCCGCTCGGGCGCCGACGGCGTGGCCGTGGCCTCAGCCGTTTTGTGCGCCGACGATCCCGCTGCAGCGGCAAGTGAGTTGAAAGAGGTCATACGAATCGAAAAACGTCGCAGTGGGTAATACTGAATGGGCCGCTGCAGCCGGAACAGGCCGGCGCGCTATTCCTCAGCGCCGACCGCCTCGAGAGTTTCGGTTGCCAGGCCGAATAGCGGCGGGTGGGTGAGCATTTTTTTCGGGCCGGCCTCGCCGCGAGCCTGTTTCGCATAGTGCTCGAGCAGGACGGCGAGGTTTTCCTTGGCGTTTTGCAACATGAAGTTAATCTCGTTTTCGGGGTTCTCTCCGGTATCGATCGCCTTCTCGAGCAGGCCGAGGACCCCCTCTTTCAGAACAGAAATCGAGTCCCGAGTGTCGAGCTTGGGTCCCCTCATTTTGTCG
>CBDUSG010000406.1:0-4063 GCA_965369575.1 uncultured bacterium
CGTTATCTCGATGATTCGGTCAGCCCTGCTGTCTGGGCCGAAGAGTGGCCGTCCCCCGCGCAAGAGGACAACCTGCCCGCGGCGGTCAAGATCACTATATTTGTTCTTGGAGACATTTCTCCGAGGCCGACGTCCTTCACGACAACGGTCAACATCCCGGCACGGACGGAGGAGCCGGGAGAGGAAGGCTAGCTTGAGAGCGGTGGACCGAAAAGGCGTCGCGCTGATTTCCGCAATGGGCGTGCTGGTCGTCCTGGGGGTTCTGTCGAGCGTCTTCTCGGCTCACATGAGGCTCCTGTCGGCCTACTCGGCGAAGGACATGCAGGAGTTCAAGGCGCACTACCTCGCCGTTGCCGGTGTCCAAGACGCCATTTCGCGCCTGAGGGCCGATTCTCCGAAGACCGACTCTCACAGCGATTCGTGGTGGACGGGCGAATCTCCCGAGATGACCCCGTTCGGAGAGGGCGGATACACGCTGACAATCAAAGATGAAACAGCGCTTATCAACGTGGAAAAGGCTTCGCCGCAAATGCTGAGCGCTATGCTCGGCGGAGACAAAGAAGCCTTGGCTGAGGTAGTCAAGCGCCGTTTATCCGGCCGTGTCTTCAACGTCGCTGACTTGTCCGGCGCCGGCCTCTCTGCCGACGCGCTATCGCGCGTGATGGCCCTCGGCACCACACTGGGCGACGGCAGGGTCAACATCAATACGGCTAACGCGGACGTCATCGCCGCCCTTTCAGGGATGGACGCCGACGCGGCCGGGCTGATAGTCAAATTCCGCAATGGCGCCGACGGCATTGAGGGCACCGCTGATGACCGGGCGTTTACTCGCGCGAAGCAATTAAATAAAGTGCGCGGCCTCACCGCTGTGAGGACAGCGCCCGCGATACCACTGATAAGGACTAATTCCAATATTTTCCGGGTTGAATCTGTCGGGTCCGTATTCAAGGGGCCGCGGCTGGTGAGCAACAAAAAGATAACCGCGGTTATGCGCCGCGACGGTAATGGAAAAGTGAGCATCATATCCTGGGAAAGTTCCTAATGGCCGGCGGAACGCAAGTTTTGAGAACAATGACTTTCAGGGGTAGAAAATCATGAATGATACCGCAGAAAAAGACACAGCGGTGAAAGAAGAGATTACCGAGGGCCTGATACAGGATCGGCTGGAAAAAGAAGAGCAGCTCGAGGAAAAGGCCGCTCTGGCGGGAGCCGTCCTGCAGGAGCGGCTCATGCAGCTTATCGGCGGCTCGGTACAGAGCGTGCAGCCGGTCATGCTGGTCTCGGCCATATTCGATCTGGCCGTGAACGCCCGCGCGACGGACATACATTTCGACCCCGCTGAATCAGGACTCGTGGCGCGCATTCGTGTGGACGGAATGCTTCACGACGTCATGGAAATTCCGAAACCGGTCCAGCCCAACGTCATAGCGCGTCTCAAGATTCTTGCCGACATGGACATTTCCGAGACACGACGGCCGCAGGACGGGCACATCTCGATGACGATCGGCGACAGGCGTTTTGATCTTCGTGTGTCCGCGTTGCCGACGTTCAGGGGAGAAAAATTGACCCTCCGCCTGCTTGACTCCGGCGGTGGCGTACCCAAAGTGAGCGAGCTGGGGATGGATCAAGACGACCGCATGAAATTCGAGGAAATAATTATCAAGCCCCAGGGGATGACGCTCGTAACCGGGCCCACCGGCTCGGGCAAGACAACTACGCTTTACGCGTCGCTGGCCAGGATCAATTATCGCACTTATAACATAATTACCCTCGAAGACCCGGTCGAATATCAGCTGACGGGAATCAATCAGGTGCAGGTCAATCCGTCCATAGACCTGACGTTTGCGAGCACGCTGCGAGCCTCTCTGCGTCAGGACCCCGATACGATACTTGTCGGCGAGATCCGCGACATGGAAACCGCTACCATTGCGATCAGGGCAGCCATGACGGGGCATCGCGTGTTCAGCACCATACACGCCAATACTGCCCCCGATGCTGTCAACACGCTCATAAACATGGATATACGCCCGTTTCTCATAACCAGTTCGCTGTTATGCATTCTGGCACAGAGGCTCATCAGGCGGCTCTGCCCGGACTGTCGCGAACAATACGACCCCGAGCCCGAAGCGCTCAAGGAAATGGGCGTCAAGCGTTCAAACAATACGATCTATCGCGCGGTGGGTTGTGATGCGTGCAATCAGAGCGGCTATCTCGGCAGGACCGCGGTCTATGAACTCTTGGTCATTTCGCGCGCAATAAAACAAGCGATCCTTGCTGAAAAAACGATCGAGCAACTCGGTAAAAAAGCCCAATCGGAGGGGATGACCTCCCTCTTCGAAAAAGGAGTGCAGAAGGTCCTCGAAGGCACGACGACTCCGGACGAAATATTCAGAGTGCTTAAATTCTGACAAATGGCGGGCCTCGCCGCTCGATTGCCGGCCGGATGGATACAGGTTCGGCGATCCAGAGCTTGAATGAGGCACGGCTTTCAGGGGGCGAATGGGTGCGGAAACGGCGCCCGCCGAATGGCGGACCACCGCCGGGGAAACCACGGGAGGAAAAGTGGCAATGCCAGAGCAAGACAAGCGGCAGGAGAAATCCCAGAATTTGAATGCGGCGGGAGCCGGCGGTGGAGCCCATGTTAGCTTCGACGGCGAGCCATCCAGACCGATAAGAGAAGAATCTATTTTCGATAAGATTCTAAGGATATCCTTCGGCGCCAAGAGGGTTCCCGACACAATCGTCACCTCCTTTTTGCGCCAGCTGGTGATGCTTCTCGAAGCCGGGGTTACACTGCTGCGCGCCATCAACACACTGGCGACGCGGGTCTCCAACAAGGCCTTTAACGACATCTTGAGGGACGTGGCCGAAAGAATCGAGGAGGGCAACACCCTATGGCAGTCGCTTTCAAACCATCCCAGATATTTCAACCACCTCTTCGTCAGTATAATCAAGGCGGGCGAGGCTTCGGGTACACTGACCGAAATCATCACCCGGTTGGCGACATACCGCGAGAAAACGGCCCTGTTGCGCCGCCAGGTAAAGTCGGCGATGGTCTACCCATTCGTCGTCGCCGGCGCCAGCGGTGCCGTGCTCGTGCTGTTCCTTGTGTGGGTTCTGCCGGAATTTGAAACGATATTTTCCCAATTCAACATGGAGCTGCCCCTTATCACAAGGATGGCCCTCGGAGCCGCGCATGGCCTCATAAGGTTCTGGTGGCTGTGGATCGTTCTTGTGGCCGGCCTGGTCGCGCTTATCATCGCATATGGGCGCACGCCCGGCGGGCGCCTGAACATCGACCTTTGGAAACTCAAAATACCCGTATTCGGTGAGATCCTGACGCAAAAGGTCGTCGCGGACTTCGCCCATACTTTTTCGACCCTGCTGAACGCCGGAATCTCTATACTCGAAACCCTCGAGCTTACCAAGGAGGCGGTGGGAAACGCGGCCTTTTCCGAGGATCTGCAGCATGTGCGGGAATCGATCGAACGCGGCGAGGGGCTGGAAAAACCACTCAGGCGCTCGAAGGTCGTCCCGCCCATCGTGACCGACATGCTCGCTACCGGCGAGGAGTCGGGCGCGCTCGACAAGGTCTCCCTCCATATGGCTGAGATCTTCGAGAAGGAAGTCGAGACTTCCGTCAACACGCTCAAGTCGCTGATCGAGCCCGTCATGATACTCGGGCTGGGGCTGGTCGTGCTTTTCCTGACGCTGTCCTTCTTCTGGCCATATATATCGATCATCAACCAGGTGACGTCAATGGGACCGTGATCCGCGTCCTTATGCGGGGGGAGCCGCCGGGTGAAGGCGGTTCCCCTTTTTTTGTCCGTGCAGCCGGCCCCTTGTCTCATTGATCGCCGGCCCGGCGCTCACGCCCGCCGTCCGGCGTCGCGCCCCGCGCGATATTGACAGCATACCGAGGCTGTGTTAGAATTCGAATCGGTTTCAATTCGGTACCTTTAATGATCAGGCATTTCCCCTGCTGCCATACTATGCGCTTTCGAATCTCAAAATCATTAATGTCGGCCGGGCTTTCGGCGGCTATTGCGAGCGGGCTGCTCCT
>CBDUSG010000407.1:0-4061 GCA_965369575.1 uncultured bacterium
CGGTTATTGAAGAATGTGAAGTTCCCGTCGAGGTCGGTCGTGTAAATGATGTCGTCCGCATTTTCCACCAGCGTCCGATACTTTTCTTCCGAGGCCCGAATCTCCTCCTTGAGCGCTTTTCGTTCCGTGATATCGACAAAAAGCAGCACTTTGCCGACTATCTTTCCCCAGTTGTTGGTCAATGGGCTGGTCGTCAGCTCGATCGTCCTGTTCCTCGGACCCGACAGCGCAACCTCTATCGACTCGGGTTGTTTTTCCTCGAACCACGTGCGGATGACCGAGATATCTTCCTCGATGTTCGGTTCAAGGAAATCGGCCAGATGCCCGAGCGAGCGGCCGGTGAGTGTTCCCGGATAATCCAGCAGTTCGGTGAATCTCCTGTTGTGCCTGATTATTCGTCCGTCGTATGGGCATACGCAGATGCCCACTTCGATGCTGTTAAAAACATGCGCCAGCGCCAGGTCGACCTCGATGAAATGGCCCTGCTTCAATGTGGCGTAGCCGGCCAATATGATGAAAATGACGGTCGATATCGGTCCGATGGACGACTGAAAAAGAGACGGCCCGATGATATACGGAAGAACCAGGAAAGAGGACAGGGTCGTGAAGGCCGGAATGGCAATTCCCGCTCCCAGCAGCCTGATCTGGTGTTTTTCCTCATTGAACCGGGTCGCCGCATGACGCCTGTAGAGGTGCCGAATGCCGTATGCGAACATGGCGGCGATAGCCATGTAGAGGGGAATCCTGAACGGTCCGTGGATCTCGACGACACCCGCCTCGGTCATCCGAAACTCCCGGAGTATTGCGCCGGGAACAAAGGACAGAGCCATGAAAAATGCGCAGGTGGCCGATATCAGCGCCACGAACCTTCGGGAGACAGTCCCCTTGTTCGCGAAAACAACGCAGAACGTGGTCGCTGCGCCGCCTGTCAGCATGCCCGCCGCATAGGCCCACCTTGTCAGGGCGGCCCTTACGTCTAGGTCCTGCCATGGGGTGGAGCTTGCGGTCGTGAGCAGCATCCAGACCGCCATCGACAGGAGGGCAAGACAGAACAATTGATTGGTCCTGTCGCGCGGCGCCTTGAGAAGGACGGATATGCCGATGCACAGATGCGCAGCAGATACTATCGAGCATGTCAATAAAATGGGAGTCATTACCTTCGTCTTCCCGGCACGCGGCCGCGGACCATCGCAATCGATTCAGTCTCACCCGCGCGGCGTCGCCTCCGGCTCTTTCGAGGCGCTCAGCCGCTCGCTCCGCCGTCCAGAACGCTTCTCACCTTGGACAGCAAGGCGCTTATGCGGTAGGGTTTCTGAATGAATCCGCTCACGCCGGTGTTGAGTATCTCCTGCGCTTTTCCGTTCTGGCTGTAGCCGGTGGAAAGGAGCGCCTTAATGTCCGGATTCAGATCCTTCAGCTTCAGGAAAGTCTCCTGTCCGCCCATCTTGGGCATTACCATATCGAGGATTACCAGTCCGATGGTGCCATTGTATTTGTGGAAAACGTCGAGGGCCTCGGCGCCGTCCTCGGCGAGCAGGACGCGGTAGCCGTGACTCTCGAGCACCTCTTTTGCGAACAGGCGTATCGGCTCTTCGTCGTCGACGACGAGGATCATTTCATTTTCGCCATGCGGCGGTCCCGCCTCTTCGACCGGCCGGGCCGACTCATGTTCTCCTCTCGCGGGCAGGTTGACCTTGAAGACGGTCCCTTCCTGAGGCCCGCTTTGAACAGTCACGAAGCCCCCGTGATTGTTGACGACACCATATGTCATCGACAATCCCAATCCGGTTCCCTTGCCCTCTTCCTTCGTCGTAAAGAAGGGCTCGAAGATTCTCTGCATTGTCTGCTCGTCCATGCCGACGCCGGTGTCACTCACGGATACGATGATGTATTGTCCCCCCTTTGAGCCCATGTTGGCGTCAACATATTCATCAGAGAACGTCTCGGAGAATGTTTCGATGGTCAGCTTCCCGCCTTCGGGCATGGCGTCGGCGGCATTCACGCAGAGATTCATCAACGCCTGCTGCATCTGCCCGGGGTCGGCTTCAATGTCGGGGAGATTCTCTTGCAGGCGCGTTTCGATCTGGATGGATTTGTCGAAAGTTCTGCCTATTATGCCGAGAGTCTCCTCGATGACATTGTTCATCTCGACCGGTCTCGTGTCGTATTTTCCGCCGCGCGCGAACGCAAGCAGTTGCGACGTGAGTTCGGCCGCGCGCATCGCGCCCTTTTCGATCGTGTCGATGTACCGTGCGAATTGATGATCGTCGTCGATCTTCGATTTCATGAGAGAGGCATAGCCGAGGATTCCCCCAAGAATGTTGTTGAAGTCGTGGGCGATTCCGCCGGCGAGCGTGCCGATACTCTCCATCTTCTGAGCCTGAAGAAATTGCTGCTCGAGCTGCCTCTCTTGAGTGATGTCCCTCAAGGTCTCGCGATAGGCGACTATTTCGCCGGCCTCATCGCGAACGACGTTGGCCGTCATGAGCACCGTCTGCTGTTTGCCGCCTCTGACATTCAGCTTCACTTCGTAGTCCTTGACGAATCCATGCTCGGCGACGATACGCTGGAACTCCTCCCGTTCTTTGGGATCGGCGTATGTGTCCCGGGCGTCGAGGTTCTCGAGCAGTTCTTCCTTTGATGAAAAGCCGTAGAACTCGACGCCGGCATGGTTGATATCGATGTACCTGCCCTCGGGCGTGGTCATCAGGATGACGTCGCGAGACTCCTCGAACAGGGCACGGTATCTCTCTTCGGATTGCTGAATCAGCTCTTCGGCCCGTTTGCTTTCGGTGACGTCGCGGGCGACACCGCGGAAACCTATCGGGATGCCGTCGTGGTCGCGTACGAGCGATACACTGTATTCCACGGGCATTCTGCCGCCGTCTTTGGTGATGGCGTGGCAGACAAACGACTTGTCGGTACGGCCTGTTTTGAAGACATTGGTAAAGGCTTCGACCAGAATCCGAGTGTCCTGCTCGTCGACGAATTCGGCGTAGTTCATTCCCAGAAGCTCTTCTCTCGGATATCCCAGACTTCTGCATACCGTCTCATTGAAGAATATTAGATTACCCGCGAGGTCGGTTTCGTAAAAGCCGATCTCCAGGCTGTCAAAAAGTGTCCGATGTTTCTTTTCGGATGCCCGCAGCTCTTCTTCGGCGCGCCTTCGCTCGGTTATATCGAGCGCAATGGACACGGCGCCCGCGACGTCGCCGTCATCGTCGTATCGGACGGAATTGTTCCATTCGCAGAGGATGATTTCGCCGCTTTTTGTGACATTCTCGTTGACACTGTGGTTTGGGAGTTCCCCCTTGAGCAAGACTTCGACCACATCGCCGACCTGCGGCTTTGCCCACTCGGGAATGAGGAAGTCGAAAAAGTTCTTCCCCACGACCTCGTCTCGCGACCAGCCGAAAACCTTCTCGGCGCGTTTGTTCCAGTCGGTGACGAGGCAGTCGCGGTCCCACGTGACGCACGCGAGCGGCGCAGTATCGTATATGCTGCGGTACCGTTTCTCGCTCATCCGCAACGCCTGCTCCATCCGACGGCGCCCGGTGATGTCGCGCGCGAGCACGAGCACGAGCGACTGATTCCCGATTTTGACGGGGTAAGTTCTTATTTCGACCGTGACCTGATTTCCGCCTTTGGGATTCACGACAAACTCGTCGGGTCCCGTGGGTCTTCCTTCGATATTTTCCGCAAGGAGGCGAGCGACCTTGTCAATCTGATCCGCAGAGAGCAGGTCGAGTTCGAGGAAGTTTTTGCCTATCAGCTCGTCCCTGCTGTATCCGATCATTTCCTCGGCGGCCCGGTTGCCGTTGAGAAGTCTGCCTTCCATATCGCTCAGGTAGTAAGCGTCGGGCGCAAACTCGAACATTATGCTGAGACGCTCCTGCGAGTTTCGCAAGCCCTCCTCGGCCGATTTTCGGTCCTCAATTTCCTTGAGTAGCTGCTCGTTGGCCGATGTAAGCTCGAGCGTGCGTTCCGCCACTTTCCATTCGAGCCCGCTCATGTGCTCTCGGAGAGCTTCCTGCATATCGAGAATTTCCTCATTGCTCTTC
>CBDUSG010000408.1:0-4042 GCA_965369575.1 uncultured bacterium
AATTATACTCGCTAACGCTGGGGCGGTCAAGACGGCGGGTACGGCTTCTTGATATGCGTAGTCGATGCAATCGCTCACGTCGTCGGTCGACGCCGAGACCCGGCAAGCATGAGGCGACTATCTAATTAAATCAATAGCCTGATAGTAATACCAGGGGCGCTGACCGTCTCCCACAAGACTGATCCATTAGGAATTAGAGAGAAATCGTTTAAAATGCTCCTTAGTGGAAGGAGGAGCATCGATTGTTAAGCGTCAGCGCATTTGGGACAGATCGGGTTTGTGGCGGTGGTTATAGTTGGTAAAGCCTGGAGGGCGTAGCCCGGAAGGTTTTACCAGAACGGTCGGCTTCATGGTAGAGTGCTGAATCATCTGGAAATGGAGGAAGACCATGGAGCAGGAACCAGAGGTAAAGCAGGTCAGCGCGAAGCAGGAGCGTGCTCGGAAAACGATTAGGGAGGGCCGAAGGGCGACACGGCGCAAGTTCTCATCCGAGGAGAAGATTCGGATCGTACTTGAGGGGCTTCGGGGTGAGGAAATGATCTCTGAGTTGTGCCGACGCGAAGGCATCGCTCCGACGGTGTATTATAAGTGGTCCAAAGCATTCCTCGAAGCCGGCAAGCAAAGGCTCGTTGGGGAGACAAAACTGTGTTCGCCCGAAAACTCTTGCGGTGGTAATTCAGGAATATCCGCCGTGGACGATGCTCTGCCCGCTCACACGACGAGATCGAGCAGCACGCCGCTGCGGTCGGGAGCGATCCGTTCGGCAATAAGGTCGGCCTGACGGAGTATCTCCGAAAGCGCCGCTCCGGGTATCGCACTTGCGAGATTCAGCTCGTTGACGCCGGTCTCGTCCAACCCGATTTTCGCGCGCTCGGCCCTGAGCGCGCGGAAGGCGGATGCGAAGACCTCGCCGCGGAACGCCTCGATCTGTTCCCTTGCGCGTCCGACGTCGGCAATCGCCGAGTCGGTGACGAGGAACGCGTCGGTCAGCGCGCGCGGGAGCCGGACGCCCGGCGGGATGAAGGCCAGGTTGACCTGCGAGAGGTTGTCGAAACCGCTCCGGTTGGCGAGACCGGCGCCAAGCCGATCTCTCGATAGGTTCGGAACGGTGACGACGACGACGTTCCCCTGCCCGATCTCGAACGGCTCGTCGCTGAGGCTGCCGTCGAATAGCGTCACCCCGAAAAAGCGCGTGGTCTCGACGATTACATTGAGCCTGATGATATTCCTGTTTATGCGGCCCTGGAACTCATCGAGGTCGTCTTCCCCCGGAAAAATCCGGCTGTCTGCCTCGGCCTCGATGTCCCTGATCTCGCGGAGTATTCCGTCGATTTCGACAAGGGCCTCGTCGGCGGTCCGAGCGAGGTTTGCCGCGCGCAGGGTATTGGCCGTGAGCGCGCTCAGATTTGCCCGACGCGCATCCGCAGGCCCTGCGATGTCGGCGCTTGCCGAGGGCGGCTCGCCGATTCGGCGTCCCTGACCCTCGCGAAGCTCGGCGGTCTGCCCGGCGGCAAGCGGATTCAGCGGAGAAATTCGGGCGCCCATGAGTAGGCCTCCTTGGCGCATACGCGCGCGCCTGTTTCCTACTAAAATTATGGCATTCGGCCGGGATTGCTGCAATCGAGGGCGGGATCGGGCCGCCGCGAGGATGGCTCAGGCCCCAGACGGCGAGCAGGCGCTAACGTCCTGAAAACCATAGGTTTAATGGATTCAGAGAATGGGCGGCACCGGTAAAAGGGAGGCGCTATCCGAACTTGTAATGCTTGCGGACGGCTTTGGAAACCTGCCACACACAGTCCATCCCTTGGGGGAAGGTCACGAAATCTCCGGGGCCGAACTCGACAGGCTCGGCGCCCTCGGGCTCGACGCGTATCTGTCCTTCGAGGATATAGCATTTTTCCGTCTCGTCATAATGCCAGTCGAAGGTGGAGGGCTCTTTTTCCCATATAGGCCACGCGAAAACGCCCATATCCGTCAATTCGCCTTCGGAGAGCTTCTCGATCTTTATCCTGTCCATTCGTGCTATTCCCTTTCTACGGCAAAAATGCCCGGTTTTAGGCCTTTCGGAGCCCTTTTCCGCCCGATTTTACCATTTTTGGCGAGCGATCAGCGGCGAACAGTTCTTAGCATATCCCATCTGGCCGACCGATGCAACTCCACCCGCGAAGCCTCTCTACGGGTCTGTTCGCGCGCGGCCCCACACGACATCTCGAGGAGAGTCGGAAACAGGGTAGGGGGGAGGCCGTGCGCCTCGGCCTTGTGTCACGCTTTGGTGCCTGGCACCAGAGCGTGACATAAGGAAGAGATCGGAGGCATAGCTTGGGGCATTCCTGAACGGTCGGTATGGGGCCGCCCACCGCACGCATCGAGGCTCAAGATTCGAAGCGAGCGACTCTCCGGACAAGGGGCGCAAAGAGGCAATCTCTCCGGCACATGAGCATCGCTTTCTGGGCAAGCGCGCGACGAAAACCGCTCGCGTTCGCATTCCGCCTGGAGTGATTTATAGGGAATCCGGGGCCACATCGCAGATCCGGCTCCAGCCGCGAAACGGCACGATTTTGCAGGAAACGTGAAGACAGGTTAAACGGGTGTGTTATAAGTGGTTACCGAATATGATATAAGAAATCACATGAACTTATTTTTCCAAAGCGATATTTGGGCAATTTGAGGGCAAACGACGCATTACGCGCGTGTCCAACGCATGTTTAATTGATCGGATTTGTGGACAAGTTTTGTGAATGGAATTGGGGAACGGACCGGGGCTCTATGCGGAGGGTACTGCGGCGGCCTTGGCTGTCGCGATGCCGTTTCCGCCTGCCTTCTTTGCCTCGTACATGGCTTTGTCGGCGGTGTGAATGAAAGCCTCGAGACTCACGGAATCGGCAAACTCGGCCAGCCCGATACTCAGGGTAAGATTGTCCGCGTCGACCGATCTGGGGAGCGTCTGGCTGATTCGTTCGGCGACCTCCTGGGCCTGCTTGGGATTGGTCTCGGGGAGTATGATCGTGAACTCGTCGCCGCCATAGCGGAAGGTGTAGTCGACATGTTCGCGAGTGCATTCCTTTATTATCTGGCCCGCGCGCTGGAGGATTCGATCGCCGGCCAGATGCCCGCGAGTGTCGTTGAGGCGCTTAAAGTTGTCCAGATCGAGCAAAAGGAGGCAAAGTGGATGACTTTGACGGCTGGCGCGCGCCATTTCCTTTTGCAGCACGCGATAAAAGTGCCTTTGGTTGTACAGGGATGTGAGATCATCCTTGATCGAGAGTTCCTGCAGCTCGTTTTCGAGCTGTTTTTGCTCGGTGATATCCTTGAAAATGGCGATAATGCCTATTCTTTTGCCTTCTGAATCCTGCAGAACCGAGCCCGAGATGCTGGCGACCAGCGGTTCGTCACTGGTTGGGATCAGCTCGATTTCGTAATTCTGCAGTTTTCCCTCGAGCAGGACGGCGGCGATCAGCTTGTCTGCATCTTCCTTGCCCTTGGCGCAGAACTCGTATAGCTGATGCTCCCTGATCTCGCTCACGGGATGTCCGAAGAGGGCCTCGGTGCCCGTATTGCAGAACTCGATTTTTCCGCTTGTATCGAGCGAAATTATGGCATCGACCGAGCTTTCTATGAGATTTTCGAGATAATCCTTGGTTTCCCTGAGTTGCGTGAGCGCCTTTTGCTGCTTCCTCGTGGCGTCGCGGATTCTCTTTTCCAGAAACTGCTGGTAGTTCTTGTTTTCAATGATCAGGTTCCGCTTCTCCAGCGTGCGCTCGACGCTGATGGCCATATGGTCGAGATTGAACGGCTTGGAGATGTAGTCGTCGGCGCCCGCCTTCATCGCCCTGACGGCGCCGTCGACGTCGGCCATGCCTGTGATGACAATGATGCCGACGGACGGATGCTTCGCCTTAAGAACTTCGGTGAGGGTAAAGCCGTCGATGCCGGGCAGATTCAGGTCGGTGATAACCGCGTCGAAATCCTCGTCCTGCACCATCGAGAGGGCGATCTCGGCGGTTTCGGCCGTTTTGCAGACATACCCGCCCGAGACGAGCTT
>CBDUSG010000409.1:0-4039 GCA_965369575.1 uncultured bacterium
GGAGCCGGGAGGCCTTCTGTGGGACGAGGCGCTCGAGCTGCTTTGCGCGGTGGCAACGAAAAGAAAACTTGTCGGGCTTGATCTTGTCGAACTGGCTCCGGTGGACGGGCTGGTCCACCCGCAGTTTGCGGCCGCGCGCCTGTTGTACAAAATCTGGGGCTATGCTCTGCGAGCTTGAATCTGGAGCGACGATGTTAGATGGGGAGATAATGTCGCCATGGAACTGATGCCCAAGAAGCTGTTTTTTACAAAGGGACGCGGCTCACACAAAGAAGAGCTTCGCTCTTATGAGTTGGCTCTCCGGGACGCTCAGATTGAGAAGTGCAACCTGGTCTCCGTCTCGAGCATTCTTCCGCCGCACTGCACAGTAGTCAGTCGCAGGGAGGGGGTAAAGCATCTTAAGCCCGGGATGATTACTTATTGCGTGATGGCTCGATGTTCGAGCAACGAGCCTCGTAGGCTGATTGCCGCCTCGGTCGGATGCGCGGTCCCGCAGGATCGTTCGATGTATGGATACCTGAGCGAGCATCATGCGTACGGCCAGAACGACACGATCGCCGGCGACTATTCGGAGGACCTTGCGGCGGCCATGCTCGCGTCTACACTCGGGATAGAATTCGATGAGGACGAGAGCTGGGACGAAAAAAAAGAAGTCTTCCGGATAAGTAATAAGATAGTGCGCACCACCAACGTCACCCAGTCAGCCGTCATCAGGGGCAGCGATTTTACGACAGTCGTCGCCGCGGCGGTCTTTCTCTTTTAGGCCGTTCCATCATTCGATCCCGAAGTCGATCGTCCGGAGCCTCCCTGCCGTGCACAGCTCCCTGAAGGACAGAAAAGCAGCCACACGCAAGATTGAACGGTTGCTGCGCGGGGAATACGGAGAACCGCATAAGGAAAAGGCGGCCGACCCGCTCGATGTTCTTATCCGCACGATCCTTTCGCAGAATACCAGCGGCGCGAACAGCGACCGCGCATTCGAAGAGTTGAAAAAGCGATTCGCCGACTGGGACACGGTAAGAAAGGCGTCTCCCCGGCGGATCGAGGCGGCAATACGGATCGGCGGTCTCGCCAAAACGAAGTCGCGCCGGATCAAGAACATCCTATCGCAAATCCAAAATAGCTATGGCGAACTCTCGCTCGCGCCGTTTTGCGGGATGGAGGTCAAAGAGGCCGTGGCGGCGCTGCTCGCTTTCGACGGTGTGGGTCCGAAAACCGCCGGCTGCGTGCTTTTGTTCGGCTTCGGGATGGATGTGTTCCCCGTGGACACTCACATACTGCGCATTTCCAAAAGGCTGGACCTGATTCCCGAAAACGTGACGCTCGAGCGAGCGCACGTATTGTGGGCCGAATTCATCCCCGACGGGCTCGCATACTCATTGCATCTGAACCTTATCGCCCACGGTCGCAAAACGTGCCGCCCACGGAATCCCGGTTGCGGCGCCTGCTGCCTGAATCGAATATGCAAATGGCCCGTGCGCGGCGGAAGAAGCGACCGCGCCCGGGCCTGATGCGCATCGTGACAAAGCTTTCTTTTTAGGGCGACTCCGCTTTTCCCCCGCCTTCCATTGCCGACCCTTTCTCTGCGAGTTCCTTTTCCGCTTTTTGCAGATCGTCGTCGATCATTTGCTGAAAGCCCTGGAGGCTGCGGTTGGTCACGCGTTTGCCGTTTACATATGCCGTCGGGGTTCCGCGCACTTCCGACTGCTGGCCGTTTCTGATGTCGGCCGTTATCTTTTGCTGAATCGCCGGATCATTCATGTCTCTATTTAATTGATCGATGTCCAGGCCGAGTTCTTCCGCGATCTGTTGCAGCTTCGCGTCGCTGAGAGACGCAGTGTTCTCAAACAGGTTGTCGTGGTACTCCCAGAATTTGCCCTGCCTCTCTGCGGCGAGTGAAGCGGCGGCGGCCTTGCGCGCCATTTTGTGGATGGAGAGCGGGAAATTCTTAAATACAACCTTGACGTTTTCAGGGTTCTTATTCAGCACCTGCTGGAGCAACGGCAAAAGCCGCGCGCAGTACGGTCATTGATAGTCGTTGAACACCGCAATGACAACCGGCGCGTCCTCAGGCCCCTGGAACGGCGTGTCGGAGATCGAGATATCGTAGACGTTTTCCAGCCGGATGATGATCAGGGCCCTCTCCCAACTGCTGCTTAGAATCAGGGAGTTATTTCTTGCCGAATATGCGATTCTGTCGAACGACTTGTCGACGGGAATCCGGTTTGTCACCTCGCCCGTCGCAACCATATAGACGAGGACTTCTCCCGGCGTAAGAACGAATATCGTAGCCCCATTCGCAGAGGGAGAAACATCCAGCGGCGTCGCCTCGAGATCGAGCTGCTTATTCAGCGTCCACTCGATATTGGCGGCCGCGATCGCCGGCGCAGGCGGCCCGGCGACCACAAAAAGACCCGCCACGAAGGCGGCTGCGATCGATATCTTTTCCAAAAGTCAACCCCCTTTATATGCCCCGGTATATGCTCCGGCTCTCTCCCGGGCGCCCTTCCCGGACGCTCGCCGGGCAAGGTCTCCAGGCGCTCACTCCTCGAGGGATCGAGGCTCGGTTCAAGACCCATAGTACATATTCAGACAAAATTAGTCAACAATTTTTTGAGCCTCTCCCCACGAGGTCTGGGCGGCCACCCATCGATTTCTTTCGGGAAGGAGGGAAAGATGTTCACGCATAATAAGTCTATGATAAAAAATAAGCACAGGGCCTAAGCCGTTCCAAAGCGCCGACATTTTCATTGTTGATGAATAATCTCTCCTTTTTACCTCTCCCTTCCCCCTGCAAAGCGGCATTTTGGGCAAAATGACAAGAAAGGGAGCGTGTTGCGCCCGATATCTTCTCTCGGGAAAAAAGTTCAAAATCGAATTGTTCTGGGAAAAGACTTATCAGAATATTAATCTTGTGATAAACTCATCGCCCCGAAGGCCCTCCAGCACGATCCGAATCTTCTCCCCGGATGAGAACTTACGCCGTGCCGCTCGCCGGCGGGTCTTTTTCGGCGCTGAAATTTGCGCCGGATGCCGATCGGGCCGATTCTTGGCGTCCATCGCAAGCCCACTCATATCCCATTACTCCCCGAGTGTCTGTTAAGAGAAGGCGTGTTCCCATTGGGTGATTTCACCTGCAATTTGGGTTAAAAGCCCCACAAACAGATGTTTGCTCCTGCCCGCACTTAAGCGCTAACCTCTGTCGTCACAGACAGATGCGAAAGGGGCCCGGAATTGGCACGAATCCTGATACATATTGGAGAATTGATGCTTTATAGCTACGGATAAGGCGGTTGCAATCTGCCATGAATCACATTTCAACCGGCAAAGCTGCGGAGCTTCTTTCGGTAACCCCGGACGCGGTGTTGAAATGGATCAAGAAGGGTAAGCTCCCCGCCAGAAAAACCGCCGGAGGACACTATCGGATTTCCCTCGATTCAATAAAAGACCTTTTGGACACCGGAAAAGGCCCCGCGTTTGAAAATCTTCCGGCCGGCAAGGCGTACTATAAAGAACAGAGCCTGCAGCCGGTCAACGTTCTAATATTCACCGACAGCGAGACTCTGAAGAAATCCCTGAAAGAGCAATCGAAATACTCGGCGCTGTGTCTGCAGTTCGCCGGTTGTGAGTATGATTGTTCGTTTGTCGTAGACTCGTTTCGTCCGGAATATGTTGTTCTGGACTGCGCCAAAGGACTCTCCGAATGCGAGGAATTGTGCGAGCATCTGTGCGAGCATCTGAGGAATGACCCGCGAATTCCGGGAGTGAAAATCATGTTCGCACTCCCGCCGGACCTGACGGACCAAATACACCCCCGAACCGATGTCGTTCTCATCAAGCGGCCGCATCACATCGCCGAACTCGAAAGCTGCATCGCTAATTGCCGGGAAAACGCCCTCCCGTGACGGTCATCCAGGCAGTCTCGGCGCCGGCCTAGTGTCGTGTCAACCGTATATTGTCGGTCTCAGAGTCCCGCAAATTGTACAAGGCAAGGCACAGCCACGCAGGAATATTGAGCATATTTCAAGTGGCTGCAACG
>CBDUSG010000410.1:0-4038 GCA_965369575.1 uncultured bacterium
GTATTCTCGTGGGACGGGGCGAATTCAGCCGTGACGATTTGGCGCCCATCCCGGAATGGAAAGGCCCGGACGATCCGCGCGGGAAGATTACAATAGACCATTTGCTTCGCATGAGCGCCGGATTCGATTTTCACCACGACGTGAACCCAACGGGCAAGAGGCAGCAGGCGCTGTTCGGCGCCATCGATTCGGTCGCGTATTCGACATCGAGTCCTCTCGATGCGGAGCCCGGCGGCAGGTGGGAATATTCCAACGCCAACCCGCATTCACTCTGGAGAATCATCCGCGACACCGTCGGCGGCACGGATGAAGATTACCTGACGTTTCCGCGCCGAGCGCTGTTCAACAAGATCGGTATGCGCAGCGCGATCATCGAGCCGGACCCCTACGGCAACTTGATCGGCACCTCATTCGGCTGGGCCACCGCAAGGGACTGGGCGAGATTCGGGCTCCTGTATCTTAACGACGGTGTTTGGGAGGGCGAGCGAATCCTGCCTGAGGGCTGGGTGGATTATACGAGGACACCCGCTCCGGCGGCGAAATACAAGCATTACGGCGCCCTGTTCTGGCTGAATGCGGGCGCCGGGGAATTTACGAAAACGCAGCAACAGCAGATACGCTACCGAAACTCGCCCCCCTTTGCCAGGTTGCCCGGGGACGCGTATTTTGCAATGGGGCACGAGGGCAAGGTCGTCGCCATCATTCCATCGCGGCAAGTGGTCATCGTGCGACTCGGGCTGAGCCGCTCGAGTGAGACATGGGATTATGAAGGCTTCATCGCCGATGTGCTGGCCGCGATAGACGAGGACAAAGCATAGAGCCTGAACGATCCGATAAAAATAAAGCGGTTCCCGAGTCAGATGCCCGCCAGATTCTTGGCGACGGGAACGGCCTGGCCCGCGTCGTGCGCGTAACCGTCGGCCCCGATGTCGTCGGCGTACTTCTGGTTCACCGGAGCGCCGCCGACCATGATCTTGACTTTGTCGCGCAGCCCTTTTTGCTCGAGCGCGTTTATGACGGTCTTCATCGCCGGCATCGTAGTGGTCAGCAGCGCCGAGAGACCGAGTATGTGGGGCCTGAATTCTTCGACCTGCCTGACGAAATCCTCGGTCGAGATGCTGATGCCCAGGTCGCGGACCTCGAAGCCCACGCCGCGGAGCATGATCGATACCATGTTTTTCCCGATATCGTGAACGTCGCCCGTTACGGTGCCGATGAGAAACCTCGGGCCTTCCTTCTTGCCGTCGCGTTTAAAGTATGGCTCCAGCAGCTCGATCGCCGAGTTCATGGCCCGAGCCGATAGAAGAACTTCCGGGATGAAGACCCGGCCAGAGAAAAAGTCCTCGCCGATGCTCTCCATCGCGGTTATCATTCCCTGGTTCAGTATGTCCTGGGCGGCTTCTCCCTTATCAAGCAGCTCGCGGATGTGGGCCTTCAATGATTCCTCGTCGCCGGCGATTACGTCTTGCTGAATGATCGCGAATTTTCCGCTGGGGGCTTGCTTTTGCGCCACGCGCGCGGCGGCCGTTTCCATCTCTTGTTCGGAGACCGGTCTTGCCGCCCCGCCCTCGAGCGGGAGCCGGCCCTCCTGTTGAATTCGGTCCCCGATTCTGATCAGCCGATCGAATATCGCGTCCGGTGGCGTGGAATCGGCGGGGCCGAGGATGAGGCGGTCTCCGGGCGCGACCGATTTGAAAAGATTATCCAGGAACCCTTCGAAGTCTGCTTCACCGGCCGTCTCTTCCAGCAGTACGCATTCCGGGATACCGCCCATGATGGTTAGCTTGTCGCGCCATCTGCGGTAGTATTCTTCTATTTTCACCTTGGTCATGGGATAGGGAGTGACCGATTCGGCCACATGGGCGCCGCAGTCCCGGATCAAGTCCATCAGCCCGAGATTCTCGCCGTCGGTGTGGGTGGCCATGAGCTTGCCTTTGGCCGACAGTGCTTGGGACGCTTTTCTGAGCCAGGGCAGGATTTCCTTTTCAAAATATGGCGGATACGTGATCATGTCGTCGTAATTTGCGCCCCAGAGCACGATGTCGCCCGGGCCTTCAGCGACGATGTCGAGCACCTTGTTGAAGTAGCCCTCGACGCTCTCGGCCAGTTCGCGCAGCAGCTTGTCGTTGTCCTTGTATTCATAATAGAACTGGGTCGAATCGATAAACTCTTTCTGGATCATGTGCATGGGGGAGGCGCCGAGTGTGGGGCCGCCGACCGCGACGACTCCATCCTCGCCCACCGCATCGATAGATGCCTGCGTTCTTTCATAACAAGGGAAGACCTCGATGTTTTCAAACAGGTAGCCGACGACTTTGTAGTCTTCCTTTTTCTTGATGACACGCTCCTGGACCCACCCCAGGGATGACCCGCCTCTTTTCATTTCATCGGTCAGCCCGCTGACGGTTCTCACCATGCCGACAGGCGTGTGATATTCGATGACCTGCATATCGTCTTTGTCCTCGGTCCTGACTTCTACATCCGAGGAAAACCGCCATGTGTAAGGCATTTTCTTCAAATCGAACAGCCCGATCGCCCTGTGCAGAATGTCGGCCGGGTCCGACATGTCGGCAAAGTTGGCGACCATCTGGTAAAGGGCCCAGCCCTGCGCCCGCGCGATGTCGTCGGGCATCATCCCCTCATATTTTTCCGGCAGGGTTCCCCTTGTGAGATTGGCCAGCCACCACAGGTCCAGGCGCGGCACGTAGGGAATGACATCCACCATTTCCCCGCGCATTGCGCCGAGGATCCTCTGCCTGTGAGTCGGCGCTGCGGATTTGCCCTGACCGGGCGATGTAGACGAAACGACCTCGACGGATACGGCGGATTCACGGTGGGCGCTGAGATACCTTTTGCAATGCGGGTCCTCACCCGCAAGCGCTTCGGCGGCGATGATGTTAGTCATCATTTCCGTATCCGACGGATCGAGGATCGCCGCGTCAAGACCCTTGGCTATGGCCATGGCGACGAACGTCCTATTTAGAGACTTTCTTCCGGGCAAGCCATAGGAGATATTCGAAAGGCCGCATATCGTGTGGACTCCTTCAAAGCGCGCTTTAATCAACTCGACGGCCTCGAGAAATTCCGCGCCGAAAGTGTGGTCGGTGGCGACAGGCTGTATGAGCGGGTCCACATAAATGTCCTCAATCGGCACGTTGTTCTTTACCAGCCCATTGACCAGCTTCTCAGCGACTGCGAGCCGGTCGGCGGCGGTGTGGGGGATGCCGTTGTCGCTCATGCAAAGCGCAACGACCTTGCAGCCCGTACCGGCCACCAGCGGCAGAAGGCTGTCATAGCGCTCTTTTTCCAAGGAGATGGAATTAATCATGGCGGCGCCCTTGTGAACAGAAAGGGCGGCTTCGATGGCTTTGGGGTTCGGACTGTCGATGCAGCAGGGCGCATCCACCGCCTGCTGAACGGTCTCGACCAGCCACCTCAGATATTCGATCTCCCGGCCGGCAAATACGCCCGCGTTTACATCGATAAAATCGGCGCCACTCTCGATCTGATCCGCCGCGATCCTCTTGATTGCCTCCCCGTTCTCCTGTTCGATGGCTTCTCTAACGGAACTTCTGCTTGCATTGATTAGTTCGCCTACAATAAGCATGTTCTTGATCTCCCGGCTCCCGCCCTGGGTGACGGCAGTTGTTTTACATAAAAAAGGACGACGAGCCTTCCCGGCCTCCGACGCCCCCGCGACCCGTCCATGATAATGGGTCGAGGCTTGATTTTAGCATATCTTCAGGCGGCTTCTTCGTCGTATCCATCCGGGCCGTTAATATGCGCGCGGCCGAACAGGCCGGCGACGTCGTCCATGATAGCGTAGAGGCATGGAACGAGCAGAAGCGTGAGAAATGTCGAGAACGCGAGGCCCCACACGATTGCGACGGCTATCGGAGTGAGAAACGGGCTGACACCGAACAGGCCGAGCGCCAGGGGTAAAAGCCCGAAAATGGTCGTCACGGAAGTCAGGATGACGGGACGCAATCGCAGCCGTCCGGCGCGCAACAGGGCCTCGGTGCGTTCGAGGCCGGCCTC
>CBDUSG010000411.1:0-4038 GCA_965369575.1 uncultured bacterium
GTTTCGGAAAAGCATACCATAACGACACTAATCCGAACAAGCTGTCTGCGCGCCGTGCCCTTTTCTTCTTGAATCCCACCCATTCGCTCTTATACTTCCTGCGATGACCATCATAACATATGCGCTTTATCCAGCTTTTCCGGTGCAATCCTCTAACGAAATCAGAGTCTTCGGGCGGTTTTCAGAGCGGATGATGCAGTTGGACCGATGGATCTTGGTGGTGATCTGAGGCCACATGACCGGCGCGGATCTTTTTGGCAAAGGACTCTCGGAAGGGCTCTATCGTGAATATGGGGATTTGCCCCGAGGCCTGAGAATTTCGTATTCGCCCAAGGTGGTATCGGTCTCATACCTGTTCCTGATGAACTCGTCCGTCTTGGGCCATGTCAGGCTGAAATGGGCGGTTTCCGCCAGTCTCGGTGTTTTGACGATGAACCTGGGCATGGCGGACCCCAGCGCAGCGAGTATTTCGTCGTCGCTCACCCTTCCCGTATTCGTCCTATCTATGAAATCCATGTTTGAAAGATAGACAAAGTAGTTCTCTTTTTGGAGCGCGCTCTCCCTTTCAGAAAGAAAATAGATGATCTGATCCCCGCACATCAGGAAAATCCTGTCTTCGGGCGAGGTATTTCTTCGCAGGAAAGTGACTACATCATTCATGTCGAGATAGATTGGATGGTTAAGCGGCGGCGTGTGAGAATTCCAAATTGGAAGCTTCAATCCTCGAGATCGGGGAAAATCCGGGATCAGCATAGGGTAGGACAGACGTTTCTGTTCTGCTGTCGATTTTTCCGTGCCTCTCGGAATAGGCGGGACGTATAGAAGTTTTACGCTCCACAAGCAGGGGATCGACATGGCAGCCAGGCATGCGGCTACGGCCGCGGCCGGCATCACTGCCGCCCGCTCGGGTAAATAGCTCCTCAGCGCACGATAAAGTTCATGAAGCACAAATGCGATAGCAACAAATATTGCCGTGCTATAGATGACTATATGCGTCTCATCGGAACGCAGCGACATCAAGAGCAGCGACTGTGAGGCGAAGATGAGAATCAGACCAAGGTTGGAGAACTCCCTCGCGTCGTCAATCGGGCGCCGCTTCGAGCGCCTTTGAATAAACAAGTAAACACCTATCGTCAAGAACGCGGGGAGAAAAACATGCGTCGCCAGCCTATGCCAGATCCTGTATGAAAGATCGACATAGAGACCTGCGGCGGGCGGGAGAATGAGAAGCAGGGATACGATCCCGGCAAAGAGGCGGCGAACGGTTTCTCCCTTCGTTTCGAGCCGTTTCCCGAGTTCGATCATAAGCAAGGCCGCACAAACGACGCCCGCCGCAAAGGCTGCGATCAGTCTCCGGTCGGGCATCGAATGGTGGTACTTGATATACATCGGAAGAGCGAATGTATCATGAATCAGATCGGCCAAACCGCCCGTCAGCGAGTAAAGAAGCGCAATAACAAGAATTGAAATTATAGGACCGGACAGAAGGATTACGAGTTCAGTATATAAGGATTTGAGTCGATCCCAGTGAACGGGCGTCGCGTTCATCTGCATATGGCGGAGAGTCCTGAATTCGAACAGAAGAATGTGCATAAACATGAGGCAGATCGGCAGGAGAAATAGAAAGAAACTATACAGGCCGAGGTTCGCCCCGGCCAAGCGCGAAAAGTAAAAAAGGGCGGCGCCGAATATCCCCAGCAGCTTCATTCCTCTCAGAAGCAATGCCGTCCCATGCCGTGGGTGCGCGCGCAGGGGGCGCGCCTCAGGCGTGTTCCACCCCATCGCCTGCTCCTTCAGACACAGCAGCAGAGAAAAGCCGATAAGGTCGACGGTCGGCACGTGAAGTTTGAACAGAATGCTGAGTCCGACGCACGCGCTCACACCCAGCAGCCAGGTTCTGCGCTCGGTATGAATATAAAGGAGCATGCAGAGCATTCCGATCAGCGCAAAGAATTGATTGACGTGCCCCGCGTATAGCACGTTTGTCGCGCCGATGAGGGGATCGCCCCAATTCAAGATAAATAGAAAGGAGCCTATAAACGCAAAGAAGGGAGGAAGTATGCGGCGCGCGATCAAGAACACTATTAAAGCCATCAGGGTTTTCAATATGACCACAAACACTCTGATCACGATTATCCTGGTTCCGAATAAATTGAACAGCGCCGCCCCCACCCAATAAACACCTGGGCCGTATGCATCGTAGAAATCGCGATGCGGAACCTGACCCTGCGCGGCCTTCTGGAAATTGTAGAGGAGATACCCTTCGTCGGACGGATTCAATGTGCGGTTGAATGTGAGCAGGAAATATACGGCCGCGATCGCAACTACGAGGATGGCCATCGCAACACTTTTTCGGCTGGTTTTCGTCTTCAATTTCCTCAACCACATATGTACGGATGCTTCTTTTATTGAATCGGCGCCCGGGTGAAGGCGCCGTGATCGGCACTTTAAGTAAAGGGTACCACAGGAGTACTGACCGAAGCAAACCGCACGGCGGGAACATCCCGCCGTCTTGACTTTCGTTTATCCGCTTTTATATACTTTAAACAAGCCTTCATGAGATGTTGTTTTTTTCAGCTCATCCCGATCGCGGTTGCCGGGGGAACCGAAGTTTTTCAGGCCGACTTCAGAAGTGGACGATGCAACCCGGGCATTTTCCCGACTCGGGCATCTTGCTCTTTTGCCGGCAGGTCTTCTCAGTCCCCTCCCTTGCGCATTGTGGTTTTTATAACTAAACACGTCGATCATCAGGAGGGTTGAAGGGGCTGTGAACACGCCAAAGGGGTAATTCGGCATCGCGACTGAACTTTCAATTATCATACCGACTCGCGACGACGAGGCCCTGATCGGGCCGGTTATCGATCGCGTCGGCGGCGCGGCGAAACGCTTAGGATGCGTGTTCGAGATCATCGTCATGGACGCCGGCTCCTCGGACCGAACGGGGGAAATAGCCCGCGACAAAGGGGCAAAGGTCGTCCGTCTCTCACGCCGCAGGCCTTATGGAGAAATCATCAGGAAGGCCCTCAAGGAGGCTCGCGGGGATTACATCATCACGCTGGATGCCGATCTGCTGCCGGATTATAAAATCATCGAGCAGTTCTGGGAGCGAAGGCACGAGAGCGAAATGCTCATCGGCTCGCGCTACGTCGCCGGAGGTTCCGCCCGGATGCCGGCTGCCCGAAAATTGCTCAGCATGACTCTGAACCGCTTCTATGGAGCTTTCCTATCGCTTCCATTCAAAGACATCTCGTCCGGATTCAGAATGATCAACACGAAAATCCTGGAAGATGTAAAACTCGAATCCAGAGACTACAGCATCCTCATCGAGACGATTCTCAAAGCCTATGCCAACGGATGGATGATTGAAGAGCTGCCGTTTCGCTTCGAGCCGGAAAAATTCGGCGTTTCGACCAAGCGCGCCTTCTCCTTTCTTCTCACCTACATAAAATCGCTTTTTCGCATGTGGCAGCTGCGGAACAGCGTCTTTTCGGCCGATTATGACGAGCGCGCATTCAACAGCCTCATCCCGCTGCAGCGGTACTGGCAGCGCACGCGCTATCGCATCGTCATGTCGTTTGTCGAAACCGAGGGCAGAATCCTCGATATCGGCTGCGGTTCGAGCCGCATAATCCAGCAGCTGCCGGGCGCCGTGGGCCTCGACATCATGCTGAAAAAACTTCGCTACCTTCGCGGGCGCGGTATCCGACTGGCCAAGGCCGACATCCAACGGCTCCCATTCATGTCGGAGAGCTTCTCACTTGTCATCTGCTCGCAGGTCATCGAGCATGTTCCCGCCTCGCCCGAGATATACAGCGAAATCAACCGTGTCATGGAGCCGGGCGGCGTTCTCGTGATCGGAACGCCTGATTACGGTCGTGTGAGCTGGCGCGTGATCGAGTATTTCTACCAGATGCTGCTGCCGGGCGCATACGCCGACCAGCATATCACGCAGTACACGCGAGACTCTCTCGAAAAAACGCTTCTCGACAACGGCTTCGAGATTCTCGAGCGCCGATATGTCGGCGGGTCCGAACTGAT
>CBDUSG010000412.1:0-4034 GCA_965369575.1 uncultured bacterium
TGTTGTGGAGTATATCGATCCTGCCGTATTTCTCGACGCAGGCCTCGGCCATGCGTTTGCAGTCGTCCGAGCGCCTGACATCGGCCTTGAATGCAAACGACTCGCCGCCCTCGTCGTCGATCGCCTTTTGGGTTTCCTCGGCCGATTCGAGGCGCTTGTCCGCGAGCATCACCTTCGCGCCCTCTCGCGCGAACAATATCGCAGTCGCCCTGCCGTTGCCCATGGTGTCGCCGGGCGTCGAGCCCGCGCCGACCACTATCGCCACCTTGTCTTTCAGTCGCTCGCTCATGTTGCCTCTCCTCGGGGTTACGGGATCATTGACAGAGAATCGCGGTAATCGCCCCGGCCGTCGACTGGCGGGCGAGAAGGCGTATCGCATCCGATCCGATTTGCTCCATTGCGGAGCGGCCGACAGGTCGGCGGCATCAGTTGGCCGCTCTCCGGCGACGGGCGAGGTAGTCGACCAGCAGGTATTCGCCGAGCCTTTCGGGCACGGAGAAGAAGGCGCGCCCTCTGTTTATCGCGGTCATCTCCTCGACGAACCGCACGAGAGGAGGCTGCTCGTCGAGCATGAACGTGTTGATGACAACCCCCTTGCGCGTAAGACGGGTGGCCTCCCTCAGGGTTTCGCCGAAGATTTCCTCGGTGGGAGGATAGCCCACGTGCAGCTTGTCGTCCCTGCAAAATGCGCTCGGCTCGCCGTCGGTGATGAGAATGATCTGCCGATTTTTCCCGCGGTCGCGACAGACGAGTTCTCCGGCCAGCCGCAGACCATCCTGCATGTTTGTGAACGGGCTGCCCTTATCGATACTGACAAAGGGCAATTCCTCGGGCGTCAGCTCTCGAGCATAGTTCGAGAAGCCCACGATGCGGAGCGTATCTCTCGGGAACCGCGTGCGGATGAGGCTGTCGAGCGCGAGGGTGACCTTTTTCGCCGCCTGCAGCTTCGAGTTCCGGGACATTGTGTGGCTGAGATCGAGCAGGAGCACGCTCGAACAGTCGGTCGAGTGACGCTCGGTGTAAACCTCGAAATCGCGCGGGTCGATGTCGATCGGCAGCCGACCCGCGCCACGGGCAAGCGCGTTCATCAGCGTCCGACCGACGTGGAGGTTGAACGCATTGCCGAAGCCGTAAGCCTTCGTGTTGAAAGTATCGAGCTCTCCAGCGCCCTCGAGCAGAGTTCCGTGCCCGCCGAGCCGGCCGCCGCCCATGTTCGAGAACACGTCGTCGAGCGCTCTGCGGCCGATGCGTCTGATGGCGCGGGGACTCAGCTTCACTCCTTCACCGTCTGCTTCAAGGTATCCGGCCTGCAAAAGCTCTCTCTCCAGCATGGTGATCGCGTCGACACACGCGAGCGCCTCGGGGCCAAGCGTGTCGGCGAGAAGCGACTCATCGGCGGGCGAGAGGCTGCCCTTTCTCAGCCTGCCGCCGAGGCGTTCCATGCCGCGCACGCTCCTGACGAGTCCGGCGGCCTCGTCGAGATCGACCGACTCGCTGCCCGCAAAGCCGGGTTGCGCGTGTGTCCTTTCGATGGCGCCGATCTCGTCGGCCATTCCGCCCAATGACGCCAGCGCCTCTGCGACCTCAGGATCGACGGGCTCATATCCCTGCAGTTTCTTGAGCGCTTCGCCCGGGTCTCTCGGGACCTGCTTCAGAGTCTTGAGCCGGTGGGCTTCCTCTTCCCTGAGCGCTCGCGATTCGGCCTCGATTTTGTGCCTTTGCAAAAACAGCTTCTCGAACGCGTTCTCCAGTCTGCCGATCGTCTGTGCGCTTTCGGGCTGCGAGCCCTCGCGCATTCGCTCCATCTTTTTGACCGAGTTCGCGGCCTTCTTGAGGAACTTGTCGGCCATCTCGTCTATTTCTTTCTGCCTGGAAGAGGATCGCCGGCGCAGGGCCTCGGTCTCGCGCCGGAGGATCGACCGTATCTTTCGGGAAAGCCGCTCGAGGAGGGGCTCGACGGTATATCGGTCGAGAACCTTGCGGCGACGCTCGAGCAGCTTCGATGCAAGCCGGTCGAGGCCGTCGATTGAATCGTCATACTTCTGCTCGATACCCCGCTTGCCGAGTTCGAGCATTGCCTCATCGAGCGAGTCGCGTTCGAGCACGTGGCGCGCCAGCTCGTCCATGATGGTGTCGGGCTCGGGCGGCGCGTGTTCGCGTGGGGCGGGCGCGGAATATCTGTAGGCGATCATAGCTACCTTTTATACCGCGCTCCGTTCGCGATCGACTCCCTGTTGATTTTGCGGTGCAGGTACAGGCCCTCGAGGATAAATTCGGCGGCGGAGGCGAAAACGGCGGGGCTGCATTCGGGGCAGTATGATTCCACAGCGGAGGCCAATTCGCCTATTTCGGAGAGCCCGCGCACATACTCGTCCGAGCCGATGGAATCCGAAACGGTCGCCGTTGCTCCGTCTTGAAAAGCCTCGATAACGCCCGACAGCGACTCAGAATCGAAGTGCCTGTCAAAGGTCTGCTTGACGGCCTCGTCTATCAGATGTTGGATCAATTTTTCCTCGTGACCATCGCGGGAAAAAGTCTCCAACTCGAGCTTTCCGGCAGTGAGCGAAGCGATGGCGGGCAGGTCGGTGATGCGCGGGGCGACCTCTTTCTCGTCCAGCCTTATCGCGCGCTTCTCGGCGTTGCTCAGCAGGCACTCGGTGTTGCTGATCGACATTCGCACGCTCACGCCCGATCGCCGGCTGACGTCGGGGTTTTCCCTGGCGAGAAAAGTTATCTGCGTTAGTATCTCCTGTATGAACGGCGGCATGACGACGGAATAGCCGTCACCATAGCCGCCTTCGAAGCGGCGGCGCTCCTGTTCGACGATCTGCGTCTCGACCGCCGGGGTGACCGGGTAATGCGTGCGTATCTGCGAGGAGTACCGATCCTTCAAAGGTGTTAGTATGCGGCCGCGATTGGTGTAGTCCTCCGGGTTCGCGCTGGCGACGACTAGCACGTCGAGGTCGAGCATGACCGAAAAGCCCCTTATCTGGACGTCGCGCTCCTGCATTACGTTGAAGAGGCCCACCTGCACCTTCTCGGCCAGGTCGGGCAGCTCGTTGATCGCAAATATGCCCCGGTTCACACGCGGGATCAGGCCGAAATGGATCGCCCGCTCATCGGAGAGGTATCTCCCCTCGGCCACCCTTATCGGGTCGATATCGCCGAGGAGGTCGGCTATCGTGACGTCGGGCGTGGCCAGCTTTTCGCCGTAGCGTCGCTCGCGCGGTATCCACTCGATCTCGAGCGAATCGCCTTTCTCGGCGACTTTCTCGCGGCAGAACATGCAGGCGGGATCGAACGGATCGTCGTTTATCTCGCAGCCCTTGACGATCGGAATCTCTTCGTCCAACAGGCTTGTGAGGTTGCGAATCAGGCGCGACTTGGCCTGCCCTCTCTCGCCGAGGAATATCATGTCATGGCCGGAGAGGACCGCGTTCTCGATCTGCGGGATGACGGTCTCGTCGTAGCCGATTATATCGGGAAACAGCGGTGCGTCCTCCCTCATCTTTGCGATCAGGTTCTTCCGCAATTCCTCACGGACCGGCAACACGCGGTAGCCCGCCTTTTTCAGTTGTCTAAGTGTCTTCGGATTGGCCATTTCTGTATCTCGATAGGTTTTGCCCCTCCGCGAAATGCGCCGCCCGGCGGGGTCCGATGCCCGATCAGTTCATACTACAATTATAGAATCCAATTGTGATCAAGTCAAATGGCGGCGCGGCGAGTCGCCGCTGACGTGAGATACTTCGTATCTCTTCTCTGAAGGGCAATCATTCGGTGGATCGAGTTGAGTCCGTGCCGGTCAGACGACAAAAGGAGGGATGCGAAGCATCCCCTGGCGGCGTGTTGAGTCCGTGACTCTCGCCGCTGACAGTACTGCGGCTATGTGGTCCCCCCGAGGGTATACCGATGCCGGGGCCGCGAGAAGTGATTCCCATTTTCGTTAGGCCTGGCGGCGGCGGCGAGTCGCCTTGTGGGGGGCAACGTGCCCCCCCCCCCCCACCAATATCTGCTGCGCATCTCTACGTTTTCAC
>CBDUSG010000413.1:0-4019 GCA_965369575.1 uncultured bacterium
AGATGCGAAGCATCTCACGGAGGGGTGTGGGGGGCGCCTCGCCCCCCACAGGGCCGCTGGCCGCCCGTTCCAGGCGGCTGCCACCAATATACGCACCAATATACGCAACGATATGCGGTTGATACGACACTAGTACTCTTTGAGCTTGTACTGGATTTTGCGGAGGCTGATGCCGAGGATTTCTGCGGCGCGCGTGCGGTTGCCACCGACGGACTCGAGCGTCTTCAGGATGGAATATCTCTCGATTTCCTGCAGCGACGCGCCGGGGATGGGCGGCATCTGCGGGCCGTCGTCGACGCCGCTGTCGAACTTATCCTCGTCGCGAAGGCCCTCTTTCAGATGAGCTGCCTCGTCGAATCGCCTGCTGCGCGAAAGGATTCTTTTTATGCGGAGATCGAGTTCCTCGATGTTTAGCGGCTTGGTGAGATAATCCGCGGCCCCGTTTTTCAATGCCTCGACGGCGGCCTCGGACGTCCCGCGGGCCATCATCACGAAGGGAACGTCGTGGCCTTTCGACCGCATGCTCGCGAGCAGCTCCGGGCCGTCCATGCCGGGCATCTCGAGGGCGGCGAGGACCACGTCGGGCGGGCCGGACAGACTGCGCCCGACCGCACTGAGCGCATGATTGCCATCCGAGGCAACGATGACGTCGTATCCACGCTCGCGCAGCGCCCCGGCAATATCCTCGCGCGAGTTCTCCTCATTGTCGACAACCAGTATCATCGCCTCAGACATCGAGGAACGCCCCCTTAACTCGTTGCGCGCAAGGCCCTTATCTGCATGACGCGTCGTGTCATGCCGGTATCATATTAGCATGGGTTTCGACCTTAGTCAACGGGACTTTTCGCCTCGACACTCGCAATAGCTGCGACCGAAGATGCAAGGGAAGGATTATCGAGGCGGCGATGCTTGTATTCGATGCTCGATGATGTATAATGAGTCGCCGACGCTGAGCCCGGCCTTCCGAGCCGATCGCATATTTCATTGATCCCAATCTTACACCGATCCGGACCGTTGGAAAAGTCGCCGCCGGAGAGGCGGTCCGAACAGAAAAATGGACGCCCCGTCTTGAAATTAGGAGCAAGTTAATGATTGAAGAGATTTCAACGAACCTGTATAAGGTCGAGATACCTCTGCCCCGCAGCCCGCTCAGGAGTACGAACTCTTACATCATAAAAGGCGCCGACCGCAATCTCATAGTCGATACGGGCATGAATCGCAAGGTATGCGAGGAGGCCATGCGGACCGCGATTGAGCGTCTAGACATAGACCTGGCCGCGACTGATTTTTTCATCACTCACCTGCACGCCGATCACATAGGCCTGGTGGGAGCACTCTCGTCGGAAAGCTCGAAGATATACTTCAACCAGCCCGACGCCGACAGAATTTACGCCGACGGCACTTGGGAAGACATGATCGAGTTTGGCCGCATAAGCGGCTTTCCGGAAGGCATGCTTCAGGACGCCCTGAACAGGCATCCGGGCTACAAGTACGGCGCCGAGATGAACTTCACGTTTACGATTCTCGAGGACGGCGATACGATCAGCGTGGGCGATTACACGTTCGAATGCGTTCAAACGCCCGGACACACCTGGGGTCACATGTGTCTGTACGAGCCCGATAAGAAACTCTTCCTCGCGGGCGACCACATCCTCATCGACATCACGCCGAACATTCAGCTGTGGTCCACGGAGGAAAACACTCTCGCCCAATATCTCGCGAGCCTCGATAAAGTCTATGAACTCGACATCGAACTCGTGCTGCCCGGCCACAGGCGTCTCATCGAGAACTGCCGTGAAAGGATACGCGAGCTGCAGGGCCATCACCGTGACAGGCTCGACGAGATAAAGACCATTCTCGAGAACGGAAGCGGGACCGCCTATCAGGTCGCCTCGAAGATGCAGTGGGACATAGATTCCGATTCATGGGAAGAGTTCCCTGTGCCGCAGCAATGGTTCGCCACGGGCGAGGCCATCGCCCACCTCAAGCATCTCGAAGACACGGGAGATATAGTCAGCGAATCGAGGAACGGAAAGATCGTGCATTCGCCGGCGTGAAAAAAAGCGCCGGAATAATATCATACCCGCCTCTTACCGGATCTTCCATCTGTGCCGGCATCTCGTGCACAGCCATCGTTTTCTCGGTATGAGAATGGGAAGACCATAAAAAAACAAGAAGACAAAAGAGAGCCGACGCCATATCTTCTCGAAATATACATCGCTTGAATTGCATTCGGGACATCGCGGGGATTCAGAATCGGCCGTCGCATAATCGGGGTCGTCTTCCGGTAAAGGCGCTTCCCCCAGAATTTGGGCTGCCCTTTCGGCGTCCGCCACACTAACTTTCAGCTTGACGCGGCCGACCGCGAGCGAATATAACCAATTGACGGCGACAATATGCTCGTCGAAAACAAAACACCTGATTCCCAGCCATTCGAGGCGCGTTTTTGGCAGATAGGCGTCGATTACATGACTGAACGCGCCGATCTGAACGAACTCACCGGGCATGGTTTTATCGATCCTGCGTTCTATGCTCAGGCCTCCGCTTTCGAAAAATGCTGAACCAGCGCTCAAGCCGTCCTGCTGCGGGGACTCCCGGGCGATATCTTTTTGCCCCGCTATTCGATCACTATGCAGTCGAGGCCTTTGGCGACGTCCTCGTTGAGCTCGACGCCCAGGCCCGGCGTGTCGGGAATTTCGAAGTAGCCGTCCTTTGCCTGCGGCTCGAGGGCGCTGGTTACCAGCTCGTAGTGCTCGTCGTTGAAGTATGGGAACCACTCCTGAATCAGGAAGTTGGTCATGCACGCGCCGAGCTGCACGGCCGCGGCCGTGGCCACGGGGCCGGCGCAGTTGTGAGGGGCGACGACGAGGTTGTAAGTCTCGGCGTATGAGGCGATCTTCTTGCACTCGGTCAGACCGCCCGCGAGCCCGACGTCCGGCTGCAGTATGTCGAGCGCCTGGTCTTCGATGTATTTGCGGAAATGATATCGGCTGTACAACCGCTCGCCCGCCGCGATCGGCACGTCGACGTTTTCGGAAACCTTCTTCATGCTGTCGACATTGAGCGCATCGACCGGCTCTTCGTAGAAGAAAGGGTCCAACTCCGCTAGGCGCCTGCCGACCTGGATCGCCGACGTCGTGCCGAGATTGCCGTGGCACTCGATCAATATCTCGACGTCGGGTCCGACAGCCTCGCGCACCGCCTTGACCCTGTCGTATACGCACTGCGCCATCTCGCGCTCGATCACTCGGCCGGGATAGCCCCAACTGCCGTCCGGCCGGATGGCGAACGGGTCGAACTTCATGGCGGTATAGCCGTCGCCGACGACCTTCTTCGCCGCTTCGGCGTAGTCCTCCGGCTGTGACGCGCCGATGTACCACCCGTTGGCGTACAGGCGCAGGCGGTCGCGGCACTTGCCGCCGAGCAGCTCATAGACGGGCACTCCCATCGCTTTGCCCTTGATGTCCCACAAGGCCTCGTCGATGCCGCTGATGGCGCCGTAGATAACGGGGCCGCCGCCCTGTCCCCAGAACGTGTCGCGAAACATCCGCTCCCACAATCGCTCAATTTGGAAAGGGTCCGCTCCCATCAGCAGAAACTCGCCGATCTCTTTGGCCATATGCGCACCCGCCTCGCCGCCCAGGCCGTATGCGAGCGCGATCTCGCCGATTCCCGCGATGCCTTGATCGGTGTGAATGCGAACGATGACGGGACTCATCCACGAGCGCGGTGGCGGAGCTGTAAAAATCTCGATTTTTGCGATTTTCATGATTTCTCCTCCGAAAAGAGCGGGCATCCGATAAAGTGGCTGCTCCCGAGCCTTCTATGGCCCAGGCACACGGTGCATCTGCGACCTCCGCGGTCCGGGATCGAGACCGGGAGATACAAGTGTCGTGTCAACCGTATATTGTCGGTCTCAGAGTCCCGCAAGTTGTCCAAGGCAAGGCGCAGCCACGCAGGAATATTGAGCATATTTCAAGTGGCTGCAACGCAGCATTGGGCGATTTGCGGGACTCCCT
>CBDUSG010000414.1:0-4015 GCA_965369575.1 uncultured bacterium
ATTTCCGGGTGGTCGCCATCGGCCCGGACGGAACACAGTCTTCCCCGACGGGAACGCGCGAAGCGGTGAGCCCGGCAAGGCAATGGTTCGACGGCAGCCGGTTCTGGCTGGGTGTAATCACTCTGCTCTTCTGCAGCGCGGTCATCTACTGGATCGGCCACGCGCGGCGAGGCAGGCCGCTGAAAATCCGCAAGATCGCCGGTCTCGAAGCGGTGGATGAGGCCGTGGGACGAGCCACCGAGATGGGACGGCCGTGCCTGTTCATCGCGGGAATCCAGGATATAAACGACATTCAGACGATCGCGGGCATCACCATTCTCTCTCACGTCGCGAAAGTCGCGGCCGAGCTTGACGCAAAAGTGGAAGTTCCGACCAGCCGCGCGCTGGTGATGACGGCCGCGCGAGAGACCATTGAAGCGTCGTATCTCGCGGCCGGCCGCCCCGAGTCATACAATCAGGACCTTGTCTATTACGTCACCGACGAGCAGTTCGGATACGTGGCATATGTCCAGGGCATGATGATGCGGAAAAAGCCCGCCGCCTGTTTCTACATGGGCGCCTTTTTTGCCGAGTCACTCATTCTGGCCGAGACCGGCAATGAGATCGGCGCCATACAGGTGGCCGGAACGGCGATGCCCGCGCAGCTCCCGTTTTTCGTCGCCGCGTGCGACTACACTCTGATCGGCGAGGAATTCTTCGCGGCCTCGGCCTATCTCTCGGGCGAGCCGGCACAGCTCGGCAGTCTCAAGGGACAGGACGTCGGCAAGGCAATGGTTATGGCCGCAATTGTCGTCGGCGTTCTGTTGTCGACCGTTGCGGCGATCGTGGGAGTCGATACGCCGTTGGGCGCATGGCTGCACGATGCGATCCAGTTTCTCAAGGATGTCGTTCTCACTTGACCAGGGTAAGATGAAAAGAACAATACCACTTCTTATCACGGCGCTCGGGGGCTCGGTCCTCATCGTCGCGTACTTCATCCCGGCGGCGCAGGGATGGGGCGTGACCGCAGCCATCTGGTTCGACTTGCTCGCGGCCATTGCGTTTATCCTCGGCGGGGGCAACCTGCTGAAGATTCACCTGAGAAAGGTCTCTGACAGAGGGGCGGGCTGGGGCTATTCCGCCGTGACCATCATCGCTTTCGCGGTGACTCTTTTCGTCGGACTGGGCAAGATCGGGGCGCACCCGAACCCTCAGTATCCGGCTATTGCGTTGTCCGGCGATTACCGCGAGATCGGCAGCCCGTTCTGGTGGCTGTATGAATACGTTTTCAAGCCGCTGACAGCTACGATGTTCGCGATGCTGGCCTTTTATGTCGCTTCGGCCGCGTTTCGCGCCTTCCGCGCGAAGAATATCGAGGCGATTCTGCTTCTCGGAGCCGCGTTCATCATCCTGCTGGGCCGAACGTTCGCCGGAGTGTTCCTCACCTCATGGCTGCCGGATTCATTGAGCGGCCTGAGGATCGAAAACCTGACGGTATACATAATGAGCGTTTTCAACACCGCCGGAAACCGCGCAATCATGATCGGCATCGCCCTGGGGATCGCCTCGACGTCGCTGAAGATATTGTTGGGCATCGATCGGTCGCACCTGGGAACCGGAGAGGACTGAGCCATGTTTGAATTCTTGAGGGACCTTGACAGGCGCTGGATATTCCTGTTGATGCTCCTCAGTGTGGCGCTGCCGATCTATGTCACCGCCAAAACGTGCAAGACCTTTCCCGAGGTTCCGTCGGCGCTGTCCGAAGCCGCATTTCAGGCGATCGAGGACCTCGACGAAGGCGACGCGGTCCTGCTGTCGTTCGACTTCGATCCGGCCAGCGAAGGCGAGCTCGGGCCGATGGCGACCTCCTTCACCTATCACTGCGCATCGAGGCGCGTCAAGATGTATTTCATGGCCCTGTGGCCGGTGGGCCCGCAGATGATCGACGACGCCGTCGCCAGAGTCATCGGCGCCGACTTTCCGGAACTGAAATACGGAGAGGATTATGTGAACATGGGCTTTAAGCCGGGAGGCGAAGGAGTCATCAAAGTCATCGGGACGGACCTGCGCGAGCTGTACACGACCGATGACCGCGGCGCAAATATCGATGCGATACCCATGATGGCCGGCATCCACAGCTTGCAGGACTTCGATCTCATTATCAATATCAGCGCGGGGTATGCGGGAACGAAAGAATGGGTGCAGTACGCTGTCACGCCGTACCCGGACAAGGTGAAACTCATTGCCGGCTGCACCGGCGTGCAGGCGCCGCTTCTGTATCCCTACATCCCCGATCAGTTGCCGGGCCTGCTCGGCGCCATCAAGGGCGCGGCCGAATACGAAAAGCTCGTCGTCGATAAGTACGGCGGAGAAACTCCCGATCCGAAATACTTCGAGGCCAGGCGGAGGATGGGGCCGCAGCTCGTCGCTCATATCCTGATCATCCTGCTTATCATCGCGGCCAACATCATCTTCTTCGCCGACAAGAAGAGGAGGGCCGCCGATGAAACGTGAGACCGTCATCTGGACCGCCCTGTTCGTTGTCGGTGGTCTGTTCCTGATCGGCCGAGTGATATTTTCAGAGCACGGCATGGGGAAGGCTTACGTCCGCGCCGTCGAAGTTAACGCAGACGCCCCCGACCCTTCCCATCGCTGGACTCGATACGACAACGCGACGCCCGGACAGTATCATGAGGCTGTCGCGGCCGACCCCGCGCAATCGGAATATCGTTTCAGCCCCTCTCGGACGGTCGGCATCTGGGTGGCCGCGCTGTTTACGCTGACCATCATGTCGTTCCTGTACCGGGACAATCCGATGTACAAGATCGCAGAGTCGGTCATCGTGGGAGTTTCGGCCGGATACTGGATGGTGGTCGGCTTCTGGACAACGCTCGTGCCGAACCTGCTGGGCAAGCTGCTTCCCGCATGGATAAAGAGCTGGGCGATGCCGGGGCTGGATGCGCAGCAGGAATTATCCTACCTCGTCCCGCTGATTCTCGGGCTGATGCTGCTCAGTCGGCTGGCGCCGAAGGGCGCATGGATAAGCCGCTGGCCGCTGGCTTTCATTATCGGAACGACGGCCGGAATTCGGCTGATCGGCTTTCTTCACGCCGACTTCCTCGGCCAGATTCGCAACACGATCATGACGGTATGGGTCACCGACGCCGGCGGCGCATTCGATTTCTGGGGCTCGCTGAGCAATGCGATCATCGTCGTCGGCGTGCTCTCGGCAATCGTCTACTTCTTCTTCTCGGTCGAGCATAAGGGTCTCATCGGCAAGACCGCCCGGCTGGGCATATTCTTCCTGATGATAACCTTCGGCGCCGCCTTCGGCTACACCGTCATGGGCCGAATCGCGCTGCTAGCCATCCGCCTCGAATTCCTGCTCGACGATTGGCTGTGGCTGATCGATCCTGCAATGAAGCGGCTCGGAATGTAGCAGGACCGGATCCGCGGAAAGCTCAAAACGACATAGGCCAAAACCCTCTCCAGCCTTCACCGTGTTTGCAAAGAAAACCCCGCCCGGCCCGAAGGCTGAAAGCGGGATTAGATTAATAATCACTTAAACCATTTATAATATTAGCACGTTATATCTGGTTTAAGCTTCAAACGGCGGGAGTTTGCCGATTAAAACTAACTCGACGTTGTTGGGCATCCAAATTGATACTTATAGTCTGTAGACTAATAGACTGCATATTGATAATGTAATAACTATGAGTGAGGAAGACGTGGAAAAAATCAAAAAGAGCCTTGGGGCAGCTATTCGAAAAGGACGTACCAGTCTTGGGATTTCTCAGGAGGAGTTGGCCGAACGCTCAAACTTACATAGAACCTACATTGGGGATATAGAACGTGGCCGCAGGAATGTCGGACTGCTTAATATCGTAAGTATCGCACATGCTCTAGAAACAACAGTTTCAGACTTGCTAAAGGATATTGAATGAAGCCAACAATACTTGAGAAGTGGGAAATAAGCCCTGAAGAGCTAACAGAAGTTGTTGAAACAGCACCAAGCTTGCGAGGCGTTCTCCTCGGT
>CBDUSG010000415.1:0-3999 GCA_965369575.1 uncultured bacterium
CGCCGTTGGCTGTCGCATTTGACTTACGCCGGAGCGACGGCTATAATTATTCCGCCGTCAAGCGCTTGTCATCGTTTGACTTGTCGTGGGAAACGCAATCGGAAGCATGAAAGAATGACGACCGGGAAAGCAAAGAAGAAGAAAACCAACGCGCATATCGTGATCCTCGAAGACCGGTGCAAAAGCTGTCGCTTTTGCGTCGAGACCTGTCCGAAGGACTGCATCGCCATCGGCGCGAAGATCAATTCTCAGGGGTATCATCCCGCGGAATTCCAGGGCAACGGCCTTTGTACCGGGTGCTGTCTGTGCGCCGAGGTCTGCCCTGATACGGCAATAGAGGTTTATAAATAGACCGTTCCGCAGCGACCCGACGATTTCGAGGCGCGCATGCGGCCATTTTTGACTCTGCAGAGGTATCCAAATGAAAGAACCGCAACTCGTAAAAGGTAATGTGGCGCTGGCCGAAGCGGCGATAAAGGCCGAGTGCCTTCACTATTTCGGCTACCCGATAACCCCGCAGAACGACATCCCGGAATATCTCTCGCTGCATCTGCCCGAGTGGGGCGGCACGTTCATCCAGGCCGAGAGCGAGATAGCGTCGATCAACATGGTCATGGGCGCCTCGGCCAGCGGCGTGCGCGCGATGACGTCGTCATCCGGACCGGGCATCTCTCTGATGCAGGAGGGGATGTCATACATGGCCGGCAGCGAGATTCCCGGCCTCGTGGTCAACATCATGCGATGCGGGCCGGGCCTGGGCGGCATATCGCCAACGCAGGGCGACTACTTCCAGGCAACGCGCGGCGGCGGCCACGGCGATTACTACAACATCGTGCTTGCGCCGGCGTCGGTGCAGGAGATGTTCGACCTCACGATCAAGGCGTTCGAGCTTTCCGACAAGTATCGCAATCCGGCCATGATTCTGGCCGACGCGATACTCGGCCAGATGAAGGAGCCGGCCGTGCTCGAGCTTAGCGAGCCGCTGAAATTCACCGACAAGCCGTGGGCCACGACGGGCGCCAGCGGGCGCGACCCGCAGCATCTGAAAACGCTGTACCTGAGCGACGGCGAGCAGGAGGAGCACAACCTGCAACTGAAGCAAAAGTACGATGAGATTCGCGAGAAGGAGGTCATCTACGAAGGAAAAGACCTCGACGACGCTGAGCTTTTTGTCGTCGCCTTCGGCACGGCCTCTCGCATAGTAAAGACGGCGATGCATCTCGGCAGGGAGGAAGGGCTGCGCGTGGGGCTGATCCGGCCGATCACGCTGTTCCCGTTCCCGACGAAAGCCATCCGCGAGGCGTCGCGAAAGATTCCCAAGGTATTGGTTGTCGAGATGAACACGGGCCAGATGCTCACCGACGTTCAGACGTCGGTGGACAAGGCGGCCGACGTGTTTTTCTACGGCCGGCCCGGCGGCGGCGTGCCCACGCCGGAGGAAGTTCTGGCGGAAATAAAGGGGTGTATCCATGCCGACGCAGGTGTTTAAGAGACCGGAAACATTATCGGACAAAGCGACGCATTTCTGCCCGGGCTGCACGCACGGGACCGCGCACCGGCTGACGGCCGAGGCGATCGACCACTTCGGCGTTCGCGAAAAGACCATCGGCGTGGCCTGCGTCGGATGCGCCGTGTTCATGTACGACTATTTCAATGTCGACGTCATCGAGGCGCCGCACGGCAGGGCGCCGGCCGTCGCCACGGGCGTAAAGCGAGCCCAGCCCGACAAGATCGTGTTCACCTACCAGGGCGACGGCGATCTTGCCTCCATCGGGACGTCCGAGATAATCCACAGCGCCAACCGCGGCGAGAACATCACCGTCATCTTCGTGAATAACACCGTCTACGGCATGACCGGCGGCCAGATGGCGCCGACCACGCTGCTGGGCCAGCGGACCACGACCAGCCCCTACGGCCGCGACTTCCGCAACGACGGCTACCCGATCCGCGTGGCCGAGCTGCTGGCGACGCTCGAGGGCGTGGCATATTCGGCGCGCGTCTCGCTCCACGACGCCAAATCGGTCCTCCAGGCGAAAAAGGCGATCCGCAAAGCGTTCGAGATGCAGGTCAACGAGATGGGCTTCTCGATAGTCGAGGTCCTGTCGGCCTGCCACACCAACTGGCGCGTCACACCGCTCGAGGGCCAGAAACGGGTCGTCGACGAAATGATCCCGTACTTCCCCCTCGGCGTCCTCAAAGAACGCACCGGCAAGGATTTTTTATAGGAGAAGACGGCAGAATTGCCTTCCGACTTAAAGAGAAGGAACACAGAAAGGACACCATGTATTCTGACGTTATAATGGCAGGATTCGGCGGGCAGGGGATAATGCTGATCGGCGATATCCTCGCTTATGCCGCGATGATGGAGGGCAAGCGCGTGACGTATATGCCCACGTACGGTGTCGAGATGCGCGGAGGCACCGCGAACTGCACGGTCATGATCTCGGATGAGGAGATCGGCTCGCCGACGACGGGGCATCCGCATGCCGCGATCGTGATGAACGGGCCGTCGCTCGATAAGTTTCAGCCGCGCGTCAGGGAGGGCGGCTTTTTGCTTGTCAACACGTCGCTGATCGAGGCCGACAAGGTCGCCCGCGACGACATCGATGTTTTGCTGCTGCCGACGAACGAGGTTGCGGTCGAGCTGGGCAACGCGAAGATGGCCAACATGGTGGCGCTCGGCGGGTACATCGAGAGGATGCGTCCGGTGTCGCTCGACAGCATCAAGGATACGCTGCCGAGGGTGTTTCCGGAAAGGCACCACAAGACGATTCCCTTGAACGTGAAGGCTATTGAAACCGGCGTCGAGATGGCGAGGAAAGGATAAGATGGCTGAAATACAGGAAATGCGCGTAGGCGAGAGACTAAAGAAGCTGCGCGAGGAAAAGGGACTGTCGCTGGCGGAGCTGGCCGACAGATCGGGCTTTTCGTCGGCGCTGCTCTCGCAGATGGAGAATCACATGATCTCGCCGCCGCTGGGCACGCTGATCAAGCTGGCCGGCGCGATGGATATTCCGATCGGCCACTTCTTCGAGGACGATTCCGAGGCGCCGTTCGTGATAGTCCGCTCCGGAGAGCGCGAGCACATCTCTCGCGTGGCCTCGAAGGAGGGCGTCAAGTTCGGTTATTCCTACGAGTCGCTCGCACAGGGCAAGAAGAACCGCTACATGGAGCCCTTCGTCGTCACTCTCGAGCCCGCGACCAAGAAGGACCGCGGCGCATACTCGCACGAGGGCGAGGAGTTCATCTTCGTGCTCGAGGGCGAGATGGAGGTCACGCTCGAGGATCACACCGACCTGCTGAAGCCCGGTGACAGCATCTATTTTGACTCGAAGCTGCGCCATCGGGTCGAATGCGCCGGAGAGGGACAGGCCACAATCCTCGCCGTCATACACGCCCCGCATAAATAGTCCTTCCCGAAACCCCGGCTCCGGCCCTTCCGGCCGGCAGCCGCGAATAACTGCAGGTGTGCCCGAGACGGGACTGCTGTCTCTTCAGCCAAGATGCAAAGATCGGGCCTGAAAATTCGGGAGCGGACTGTCTTCCGCCCGTTCGAGGAGGGGCAATAGGGTCATGCGGCTCGACCGTCGGTCAGGCACCGGACGAGTTCCTTCAACTGGTCGCCCTTGAAGGGTTTTTCGAGCAGTCCGTCGGGCATGAGGTCGTCGACGCCTTCCGGATATGCGGTTATTATGGCGATCGGAAGCTCAGGGTAGTGGACGCGTATGTATCCGAGCAGAGAGTCGCCGGCCATGCGTGGCATTTTCCTGTCAGTCAGTACGAGGTCGACTTTTTGCTCTGCCAGCACCCGTACCGCCTCCTCGCCGGTCGAGGCCTGCGAAACAACGTAGCCTTCCCCTTTGAGCATGCGAACAAGCTGGCGAATCTGTACCGCATCATCCTCGACGACGAGTATTGAATGTTCGGGCATTTTAAATCCCCATTCCGCCTTTGGGCATGTCGCCGTTTTGCGGCGACCGCGCGGCGTGTCTTGCCTGA
>CBDUSG010000416.1:0-3967 GCA_965369575.1 uncultured bacterium
TGACGGCAAGGCTCTCCTCCATAAGGCCTTTCATTTCCTTTAGCTCTTCGAATTGTTTCGAGCATTGCCGGCAGCCGTTTATGTGCTCGACTATTTCCCCGGCGACCGCTGAATCCAGCTCCCCTTCGGCGAGTCTGTGAATCTTCAAAAGGATTTCCTCGCACCTATCCATTTCAATTCACCTCTATGCCCATCTTTATAAGCGTTTTTTTCAGTTCCCTCTTCGCGGTTCGAAGACGGCCGTCTATCGTCGTTTCCGATAATCCCGTCATTTTCGCGATCTCGGCGTAGGAGAGCATGGCGAAGTGTTTCAGCATGACGATGCCCCTTTGCTTTTCCGGCAGCCGGCCTATCGCCTCGATCAACGCTTCGGCCCGGCCGTCGCCCGCCCGCCCTCCGTCTGCTATAGGGTTCGCCGGGCTCGCGAACTCCAACTCACGCCTTTGACGTCTCGACCTTCTCCTTATATGATCCTTGCATCGATAGCCCGTCGCCTTGAAAAGCCACGCCAAGACCGCGCTGTGGTTTTCCAGCTTGTGGAAGTTCTTGTAAGCCTCGATGAACACTTCCTGCATGACGTCCTCAGCGTCGTGCGCGTTGCCGAGCTTTCCATATGCCAGGGCGAAGACGGCCCTTTTATGCTCGCACACCAGCCGCGTGAAGGCCTCGCCGGCCTCGATGGTCTTCGGCTTCACGAACTCCTCTTTTCAGCGCCAGATCCGAACGCGTTCGCCAGACTCTTCACTATATAATCGCCGCCGAAACCGGGAAATCGAAAAAAATCTTGCCGACCCCTTGATGATGACGGCCCCGAAGTCATAGTCAGTATATAACGGTGCTCTCCGTTTATCAAAGGTAAAACGCGTCGAGTCGGGATAGGGACACCGCTCGAATCTCTGGTTCATTTGGACTGATTCATGATAAGAAAATGAACGGCCTTGCATTTGTGCGCCGACCCGTGATAAAATCGTCACGGCAAAGTCCCTCTTGTAGCCGTTTTCAATCACCGGAAAGACAAGGCAGGTAAAGGCAGGTAATGGAACAATTACACAAAACTCTCAGTCATATCAGCGAATGCATGGATCGTTACGTCATCGGGCACCATGACATAAAAGAAGCGATCCTGCTGGGTCTCGTAGCTCGCGAACACGTGTATGTGGAGGGCCCTCCCGGAACCGCGAAGACGATGCTCGCCGAGATCGCCGCCAAGGCCGCGAACCTGGAGTTCTTCTTCTACCAGCTCAATCGCGACACCCGGCTTTCGGAACTCGTGGGCGACTATGTGATCCACCGCGAGCGAGAAGATAACGCCGAAGTGATACGCCAGGACATCGTGCGGGGACGCATCCTGACCGCCGACATCTGCGTGCTCGACGACATCTCGCGAGCTCCCGGCGAGGCGCTCAACGTTCTCTTGCGCGTGTTGAACGAACGCAAGTTCGGGCACGAGCGTATTCCGCTGCTCACGACCATCGCCACCGGCAACCCCGCACGCGACGACTACTACAATGAGCCGCTCGACCTGGCGAACCTCGACAGATTCACGCTCCAGCTTCGCGTGGTCGGGCTGATACAGAAGAGCCAGTGGGACATGGCCAGGCAGGTCATCGATTTTTATGCCACCCACGATTTCAACGAAGCCGAAATAGTTCCGGCTCCCTCGGACAACCTGAAGGCCGACTCCGATCTCCTGCTTAAGGTCAAACTGCCCGACACCGTCAGGGAGATGCTGATCGGTTTCGTCTCCGATCTCATGACGCGCTTCGACTTGAACGACAACAACTCGCTCATCACCGACCGCACGTTCCTCGTCAAGGCGGTCAAGATACTCAAGGCCAAGGCGATCCTCGAGCAGAGATGGGTGGTCGAGCCGCACGACCTGATCGTCCTCAAATATATGACGACCTTCCGCGTGCCGCCCGAAGTTCACGAGAAGGTCGAGGACCTCATCGAGGAGGCCGCGCAAAAAAAAAACGATGATATGAACGAGGAGGGCGAGCCCGAGCAGAGCATGGAGGATTCTGAACGCGGCGAGCAGGGAGAGGAATCGATCGAGACCGAGGTTTCTCCCGCCGACGAGGAGTCAGACCAGCTCTCGCCCTACCGCAAGGAAGTCCACTACGAGAATATCAAGAAAGAAGGCCGGCACAAGGACGACCCCTCGGCGATCAACAAGGAGAAAATCGACGACCTCGACATCATCCTGAAAGTCATCGAGGGCGAGGTCCAGCGCAGCATAGCCTCCAAAAAGGAAGTCTACGGCGGTGTTCCCAAGCAGTATCGCTCGATGCGCACGCTGGAGGACTTCTTCGACTCCGACCCGGGCGACAGCGCTATCTGGATAGAGAACGTGAGCCCCGCCACCCCGCGCGTTTTCCGCCGCACTCGAAAGGAACGCGGCGGGCGGCTGGCGGTCATACGCGACATCAGCCAGTCGATGACGGGCAAATCATCGCTTTGGGTATCGATGGTCGTCATCGGACTGGTCGAAATGGCCAAGCGCAGCCGGATGGCCGTCGGATACATCGAGTTCAACCACCAATCCTACAAATATCTCGACAGGGGTCATTTTTTCACCCGCAACTACGAGCCGCTCGCCGAAAAGAGCATGGAAACGCAGTGCTCGGGCTTTACCGACTATCAGAACGCGCTCGATGATGCGCTTAAAGAGTTCGCCCAGGTGCGCGGCGGACGCCAGCACCTTATTTTCCTGACCGACGGAATGCCGACCAGCGGCGACAAAGAGGTGAGAGCGGAACTCAATCTTGCCAAAAAGCTCGGGATCGCCATCCATTCCATATTCATCGGACGTGAGCAATGCCCGCCGATCCTCAAGAAAATCTCCAAGGATACCGGCGGCATACATTTCCAGGTGATGCCGAACAAAGAAGGCATGGTCAAGATTTTCGAGATCCTCAACTAGGGGACGCGCCACCGGGCCATCGACGCCAGACGTGCTCAAACAGCCTGCGGGCGCGAGTGAACTATTCGTAAAATGGGCTCTCCCTCTTATCTTACCGATGTCGGCGGCCTCCGGGTCGGCCACTCGACGGACGCGGTCGGTCTGACCGGCTGCACCGTTATCCTGTGCGACACCGCAATGATCGGCGGCGTAGACGTGCGTGGGTCCGCGACCGGCACGCGCGAGATCGAGCTGCTCAGGCCGACCCATCTTATCCAGCAAATACATGCAGTCCTCATTTCGGGCGGAAGCGCCTACGGGCTCGACGCCGCCTCGGGCGTAATGCGATACCTCGAGGAGCACGAGCGCGGCTTCGACGTGATGATCGCTCGTGTGCCGATCGTGCCGGCGGCGATCCTGATGGACCTGGGGCTCGGCGACCCGAATGCGCGCCCCGACGCGGAGATGGGCTATCGCGCGTGCGAATGCGCCGTCACGGGAGAGTTCGACCGCGGCAACGTGGGGGCGGGAACCGGGGCGAGCGTCGGAAAAGTTCACGGATTAGCGAGCGCGATGAAAGCCGGCCTCGGCACTGCGTGCGTCGAGCTGTACGGCGGTGTCAGGGTCGGCGCGATCGTAGCCGTCAACGCCCTCGGTGACGTGCGAGATCCGGCCACCGGAAGAATAATAGCGGGAGCCAGGAACGCCGATGGGACCGGCTTTGCGGACTCGGAGCGGGTCTTTGCGGGAGATTTGTCGGCGACGGTGTGGAGCTTTTCCAATACCGTTATCGGTCTGGTCGCTACAAACGCGCGCCTCGGCAAAGAGGAGACCAACAAGCTCGCCCAGATGGCGAGCAACGGAATCGCCCGCGCAATCACCCCCGCCCAAACCTCATTCGATGGCGACGTCGTTTTCGCGCTGAGCGACGCCGAATCAAGGCTGAGCGCTCCGGTTTCGGTCGTCGGCGCCGCCGCGGCCCGCGCGATGTCGCTCGCGATCATCGACGCGGTCGCATCGGCCGAGAGCGCGGGAGGCCTTCCCGCCGCGAGAGACCTGGATTTC
>CBDUSG010000417.1:0-3956 GCA_965369575.1 uncultured bacterium
ATGCGTTTACGCATTTCGCCCCGCTTGGAGTCCCTTTGGACGGGGGTACTCCCCCCCCTTGGCGGAGTCAGACTGAGTGTGCCCGAAAGTGTGCCCAAGAGGTTCAACCGGCTCTCACGAGACACAAACAGAAACAAAACTAAAGGCCCAGAAGCCTTGATTCATAAGCTCCTGGGCCTGTTGAAATAGCGCGCTAAAGCCTTATACGCATTTGAAGTCCAGTGCGCACACGAGCACGCCTATCCTTCCATAATATTTCGACGTCACTATATCGCAGCGCTTATGAATTTCCAACATTATGTATGGATCGGATTTCGGAAAACAGTCTGCTCAACCGCCCCAAGAAAAAGAGCGGCAGGTGGGTTGCCTGCCGCCCTTATCGGGAGCGTTGTTGGGATGTCGGCGCTTCTAGTATTTGCCTATCACCGCCTGCGCGCCTGCGAGCGCGAGCACTTCGTTGCAGCCGTCCTCGATGAGCGAGGCGCGCGCGTCGCGGAAGATTTTCTCGATCGTGTATTCCTTGCTGAGGCCATAGCCGCCGAAAAGCTGCACGGCGTCGTTGGCGACCTCGAAGGCCGCATTGGTGGCGGTGATCTTCGATGCAATCGAAAGCTCGATAGCAGGCGGAAGCGTCTCGCTGTTGTATATCAGCGCCGTCCTCGAGAGCGCCCTCGCGCCCTCCACCTTCGTGAACATCTCGAACAGCTTTTGCTGGATCCACTGGTGCTCGATTATCGGCCTGCCGCCCTGCTTGCGCTCTTTACAGTAGTCGAGCGCCTCCTCGAAGGCCGCGCGTGCGCAGCCGGTGAAGATCGCGCCCATCGCGGCGTTGGCGCCCGAGAGCGTCATGTGCATCGCCATCGGATACATATCTTCCTGCACGAGCATGTATTTCTTGGGGATGCGAACGTCCTCGAAAATTATCTCGCCCTGGTTCAGCGCTCGCTGGCCGAGCTTATCGAGCGAGCGGCCCTTGGTGACGCCGGACAGATCGAGCGGGATGACCGCGACGCCGCCGCCGTTCATTCCTCTCGTGGGATCAATCGTCAGGTATGTGAGCGCGTGGGAGGCGATAATGCCGTTGGAGACCCAGGACGATTTCGCGCCGTTGATGACCCACTCGTCGCCGTCGAGCTTTGCCGTCGTCTGGCACATGATGTCGGCGTCGGCGAATTCCTCGGTGCCGATCATGAGTGTGTCGGAGCCGTGCTCGGGCTCGGTTATGGCCCAACAGCCGACGTGTTTGGCTTTCCTGTCCTCGACGAACGGCTTGACGAGGGCCTCGATGATCTCGTCGTCCATGCTGTTGGCCGCCGTCGAAAACGGGAACGAGGTCACGGCGATTGCGATGGCGAAATCGGCGCTCGCCCAGCCCATCTCCTCGAGGAATATGTGGCTCTCTATCGGGCCGAACCCGAGACCGCCGAACTCCTCGGGGATGCTCGAGGCGTGGTAGCCCAGCTCGTAGGCCTGCCTGAGCGTCTTCCAAAGGATCGAATCCTTCTTGATGACGTCCTCGGGGTCGGCGATCTTGTCCAACTCGACGCTGGCCGGCCTCAGAACGTCTTTGCAGAACTTGTGGATGTTTTCCTTCAGGGCGATCTGTTCATCGGTCAGGTTCGGATGTGTTTCCGTGTAGCGCAACATCCCTGGCTCCTTTCTCCCAAAAACCTTGGTGTCTGTGGGCAGACAAATCTGAGAGATCAAACGGGCGCTGTCATGATTATCCGCAAAAAGGGCTGCAAGCGTCCAAGATTATATTGTGCGCCGACACGAAATGTCAAGGTTTCGGCGGCGAGATCGGAGAGATCGAACGCCGAGCGCGCAAGCGGAGTGAGGGGTAAAAATCATGTAAGGCCTACTCGTCCGATTCAGGCGGAGAGCGCAGCGCCTTCTTTTCGGCCTGACGCTTCTTGTCGCGCAGCATCTTTTCCTTGGCGCGGCGCGAGCGGCGGCGCTTCCGGCGGCGTATCTTCTCGCGGCGCTGCTGTTCTTCGCTCGCCTCGCCGGCCACCATGCTTTCGATCTTATCGGCCAGGGTGCGCCTTGCGAGGAACCGGTTCAGCGCCTGCGAGCGCTCGCGCTGGGCCTTGACTTCGATGCCGGTGGGGACGTGCTTCAGGTACACGCATGTGGCGACCTTGTTGACGTTCTGTCCGCCCGCTCCGCCCGAACGGACGAATTTCTCGACAAGGTCCTCCTCGCGAATGCCGAGTTGCTCCATCTTCTCTCGCAACGCCTTCTGCTTTTCGGCGCCGACTCCGAAATCGAGCATTTTTTACCACCTGCGCCTCAGTAGGAAATTGCGGCTCCGGCCGGCCCCACGGCTGCAACCGCCGCTAGTGCCGCCTCACCAGTTCGAGGATAATGAATCTCCGATCGTCCACGACGCGGCTTCCCGCCTGTCTAAACCCGGCCCTTTCGTATGCCCTTATCGCCCTCGAATTCTGTTCGATGGCCTCGACCCAGCATCTGAATACGTCCATATTTTCGAAAAGATATTCCGCGAGCGTTCTCATCGCGTCGGAGCCGTATCCCTTGCATTTGTCGGCGGCGGCGGCGATGATGATATCCATTTCCGCCGAGCGGCTGTGGACGCCTATCTCATTATAGTTTACCTGCCCGATCGGCCTGTCGTCCACCAGGATGACGAAACATCTGCCTTTTTCCGGTTCGGCGTCGTCGAAATAGTACGGCTTCCAGTCGTGGAAAAACTGCTCTCGGGTCGGGGGACGGTCGCCGTAGATTTCGCCGTACCAGTAGGGCGTCGCGTCCGATCGTGTGGCCCATTCATAAAAGAGCGGCTTTTCCTCGACGGTCATCGGCCGCAGGACGACTTTTTCTCCCTGGATCTTCATTTGGGTTCTGCGAGAGAGAGCTACTCGCCGCAGGGCCTGAGCTTCTCCGGAGCGACGGAGTCTATCAGCGCCCTCGCCAGTATCAGCGTGGAATCTATTATCGGCATGCCGCCGATCTTCCTCTCCCTTATGGCGATCGGGATTTCCGTGCACCCCAGGATTATCGCCTCGGCGCCCTCGTTCTGAAAAAAAGCTATGGCGTCCATCAATCCGGCCCTCGCGGTCTCGGTGACCGGATTCGAGCGCGCCTTGATTCCGTATTCAGGATCGTAGACGGCGGCATGGATATTGTCCTGCAGACTATTGCTCGGCGAAAGGACTTCGATTCCTTCCTTTTCCAGGAAATGGGGGTAAACGTTCGCCTTGTTTGTGCCGGTCGTGCTCAGGACGGCGACCTTTCGGACGCGCGGATATTTCTCTCGTATAAAGCGCGCGACCCGCTCGATCATGTGAACGAGCTTGACATTGCAGCCGGCCTCCGCCAGCTTCTCGATAATGACATCGAATATCTGAGGCGCATGCGCGGTATTGCACGGGATTCCGACGACGCTCGCTCCCATCCGCTCCAGTCTCTGGATGATCTCGGCCAGTGCGTGCGCCGGATTAGTCGCTGTTTCACCGAGGATGAAGGCGGTTCGGTCCGCTATCTCGCCGGGGACCGACAGGAGCGCCACCGGCAGGTGTTCCTGATCGGCACGCGCATTGGTCTGGTCGAAGATTTTTTGGGCAAGATCGACGCCCGCATACGGCCCCACCCCGCCGACGATGCCGATTATCCGCCTATTGCTCATGGCTCGTTTGACGGCCAGTCTCCGGCCAGATATATCCAGTCGTCACCCTGAACAGCATAGATGAATATGCTCTCGTCGTCCGTCCTCCATATTTCGTTTTTCGACGGTGCGGAAAGAACATCAAGCTCGGTGTCCAACTTACCGTTTCGCCCGGCCGATGCCACAGCCGCTCTTTCCACCGAAATGTTGAAGTAATAGTAATTTCTTCCCCATGGGGCTCTCCGCGCCAATTAGCTCTGTGGGGGGCAAGTTGCCCCCCACACCCCGCCATGAGATGGTCCCCAACTCTTTGCTGACGCAGGGCCGC
>CBDUSG010000418.1:0-3950 GCA_965369575.1 uncultured bacterium
CACGGAACAGGGCCCCTGCGATTTTTTCGGGAATCCTGACTCCTTTGCGCCGGATGAACGTGGATGCGGCGCAGCTTGAATATCCCGCGATGGAAGGTCGCGACGAACCTCAGAGTGCAGGTCTGTATGCTTCGTCCATGCGGTCTCCTGCCCTTGCGAGACTTGAACTTACACAAGTCACTGTGGTATAAGGTATTGAGGGTTTTCGAGCTTTTACCGGGGAAAATGGGGCGGGAATTTCCACGCGGCTTCGCTCGAGGACTGAGGGGGACTGACTGAGGGAGACTGTCGATGGACACCCAGATGATCGGCGTTCTGTGGCTGATAGGAGCCTTGGCGCTCGGGCTCCTGAATTGCTTCTTCGGATATCGCCTTTTCATAGTTACTGTCGCGATAGTGGGATTGTTGCTGGGCGGCTCCCTCGGATATTCGGCGGGAGCATGGACCGGAAACCTGTTGATCGGATTGATCGCGGCAACGGTGCTCGGCCTGATCGGCGGATGGGCGAGCGTGATGGCCTATTATGCCTTCATTTTTGTCGCCGGCGCATTCGCGTTCGCGCTTGCCTCGGCATTCGTCGCCGGACTTTACAGCGCGAATGTGTCTGTTTTGATCCCCCTTATATGCGGGCTCATCGGCGGGTTCCTGGCTTTCTGGCTGCAGCGGGCCATTATTATCATCGCGACAGCGTCGCAAGGCGGGCTTGCGGCGGTGTTGGCCGCGGCCGCCATAATAACGGGTGGGGGCACGCACGCCTACCGCGAGATGCTCTATCGTCTCCTGGAAGGGGATCTCAGTCGGGCCGGCGGCATCTGGTTCTACGCAGGATCACTCGTTTGGCTCATCCTGGTCGTATCCGGCCTGATGACTCAATTCAAGCGCGGCAAGGAGATGTACCGCCGTCGCGGGCGCGAGATCGTCGAGGCTTAAAGCTGCAGGCTGTCGCGAATCCTGCGCGCCATGAAAATACCGGGGAGAACATGCCGGCAGTTAGTCATGCCTCGGCGAATTGCGAACCCATTTTGTCACGATGCTATAATTGCCTTCAAATCGGTCTTTGGGAAACACACTTGAGGGAAGGAGGCATAAGATGGCCGATGTAGACGCGCTCATCAATGACCTGAAGACGGACGACTACTACTCGCGCGCCTCGGCAGTGCGTGCGCTGGGCGAGTTGGGCGGCGAAAAAGCGGCGGCAGTTCTCATCCAGGCCCTCGGCGACCCGGACGACTGGGTCCAGGAATACGCAGCCGAGGCGCTCGGCAAGCTGGCGCACGCGCCCGCAGTCGAGCCCCTCGGCGAACTCCTCAAATCCGGCAACTACAAAGTTCGCAGCTCGGCCGTCGCCGCGCTCGGGAAGATCGGCGGCGATGCGGCCCGCAAATTGCTCGAGCCCCTCAGGGACGACAGGGATCCCTGGGTGCGCGAGGCCGCCATAAACGCGTTGGCGACGCTTCCGAAAGAACCCGCGCCTCCACAACCCGCGGAACCGCCCGTTATGCCCGAGCCAATCCCGACGAAGATCGAGCCCGAGGCGGGATTGTCGGTAAGCGAGGAACCGCTCGCCCCCGGCGAGCGGGTCGCATCTTCGAGAATCAGTCTGGCAGACCATACGCCGAGGACACCCGAGGAAATCGTCGAACTCATTGCCGCGGAAATTCCAATAAAATACAAGGCCACGCGGTCGGGTTTCCTTCTGAGGGTCGACGTGGGCAGCGGCCGGCGCCAGCGGGTTCGTCTCAAGTTCGACTCCGTCGATGAAGACGGCTCCCCGATCATCCAGATTTTCACGATTATTGGTCCGGCCCGGTCCAAGCACTATGAATGGGCCCTGAAGCTGAATCCGAGTTTCTCCTACGGCGCAATCGGCCTGGTGAAGATTGACGGCAAAGAGCTGCTCGCCATCTTCGACACTATCCTCGAGGAAAACGTCGACCCGAAAGCGCTGCAGAAATCGGTCATGATGCTCGCCCGAAGGGGAGACGCGCTCGAAAAAAAGCTCATTCGGAAGGACCTCTGGTAGGACCCAAGGAACGGCAATGGCAGGAGCCCGACACCCCGACCCCAAAAAGCAGAAGATCATCGACGCAACCGTCCGGGCTGGACACGCACGCGTTTTCAAGTGGTGGGAAAGCATCGATGACGAAGCCGGAGATCGTCTGCTCGAACAGCTTTCCGGCATCGATTTCGAGGAGTTGAGCCGGCTTTACCGCCGGCACAAAGACGACACGTCTCCCCCGTCGCAGAAAGAGATCGGGCCCGCCGAGACGATCCCCGTTCCGAAAGATGAGCAAAGTGTCGAGACCGCAATGCGGGCGGCGAAAACCGGCGAGAGCGCTATCCGTTCGGGCTCGGTGGCCGTTTTTCTCGTCGCGGGCGGCCAGGCGACCCGGCTCGGTATCGATGCGCCCAAGGGAACCTTCGAGATCAGCCCCGTGAAGAAAAAGTCCTTATTCCAGCTTCACGCCGAAAAGATTCGAGCCCTTTCGAAGAGATATGGAGCGAAGCTCCCTTTTTACATAATGACAAGCGAAACCAACGACGCAGACACGCGCGAGTTTTTCTCGAAAAACGATTTCTTCGGGCTTGAGCCGGCCGACGTGTTCTTCTTCAAGCAGGAAATGGTTCCCGCCCTCGACCTCGAGGGCAGGCTGATACCGGATTCTAAAGATCATATCTTCACGAATCCGAACGGTCACGGCGGCTCGATCTCGTCGCTCAAAAGCTCGGGCGCGCTGGACGACATGCGCGCGCGCGGGATCAGGCACATCTTCTACTTCCAGGTCGATAACGTCCTCATAAAGATCGCCGACCCGTTGTTCCTGGGCTATCACATCGAAAGAGGCGCGGAGATGTCGGCCAAGGTGGCGCCGAAGCGCGATCCTGAGGAGAAGGTCGGCGTCGCGTGCAGGGTCGGCTCGGAGCTGACGGTGATCGAATACAGCGATCTGCCGGACGAGCTGAGATACGCCCGCAACGAAGACGGTTCGCTCAAATATTCCGCCGGGAATTTGGCCATCCATTTGCTCGATGTCGATTTTGTCGACAGATTGAGCGGCGGAGAATATTCGCTGCCGTACCATATCGCCCGGAAATCCGTCCCATTTCTCAACGATGCCGGCATCCTCGAAAAACCGGACGAGAAGAACGGCCTGAAATTCGAGAGGTTCGTCTTCGACGCCCTCGGGCTCGCTACGGAGACGGTCGTAATGGAAGTCGCCAGGGAGGAAGAGTTCGCCCCGGTAAAAAACGCCGACGGCGAGGACAGCCCCGCCAGCGCGCTGCGGCTTATGACCGAACTCCATGCAAGGTGGCTGGAGGAGGCGGGCAGGCCTGTGCCCCGAAACTCAGAAGGGAATCCTGCCGGCCCGGTCGAGATCAACTCGCTGTTTGCGCTGGACAGCGAAGAACTGCAGGAAAAACTGCCGCCGGATTTCGAGGTGAAATTCCCGCTCTATCTCGGCCCGGAACAGCCTATCCGCTGATGGGAATCCCCTTGCTTTCCAGATACCACAGGGCGGTCTCGGCGATGGCGTCGACGTCGTCCTTGCGCGGCTTATAATCCAATATCTCTCTCGCCTTCTCGATGTCGAACACGCAGTCCACGAACGGAATCTCCCTGTGCTCGTCGAGCAGAATCGGCCGCCCGGCGATCGACATGATCCGTATCAGCGCGCGGGCAATAGTTTTGTTGACGAATGAGAGCTTCGATTTCGAGCCGACACGCTTGATCACGCGCTCGGCCGTCTCGGCCGTGGTGAGGACCTTGGCCGGATCCGATGCGAAGTTAAACGCCTCGCCCGCGGCGCCCGGAACTTCAGCGGCAAGAATGAACGCCTTGACGGCATCCGAGCAGGCGACGACCTGGTGGCGGTTCCTGCCGTCGCCCATGATGCGGACAGGTCTGCCGCTGGCGAGATTCTCGAACATTTTCAAATAAAAGTTCTCGT
>CBDUSG010000419.1:0-3937 GCA_965369575.1 uncultured bacterium
GCAATCGGCTCGATATCGCCGCCGCGAACATCGAGGACGCGCTCTTCGGCGACGGCCCCGAGCGCATCCGGTGGGTCGAGGCCAACTCGAGGGGCAGGACGAGCGTCGTGAGGCTGTTCTCGGCGCCGCTCGAGGTCGGCCCCGTGCTGGCCGAGCAGGTGTATGCAGTTTTCCCGACGGTCATTCTCACTTCGGCGACGCTGACCGTCGTCGGCCGTTTCGATTTTGTCGCAGGACGCATCGGCTTGAACCTGGTCGACAGCGACCGCGTCGGTTTTCTCGCGCTGCCGTCTCCTTTCGATTTCGAGAGCCAGGCGATAATAGGGATTCCGACCGACGTCCCCGTCGTCAGCGCTCCGGACTATCGCGCGTCGCTCATCCAGGCGCTTTTTCGATGCCTGAGCGTCAGCCGCGGGCGCGCGTTCATTTTGTTCACGTCGTTCCGGATGCTCGGCTCGGTCTATGAAGAGCTTGCGCCCGATCTGCAGCGGCTGCTGGGCATAAACGCGCTCCGTCAGGGGGACGACAACCGCACCTCGCTGCTCGAGAGGTTCAGGCGCGATACCTCATCGGTGCTGTTCGCTACCTTGAGCTTCTGGGAAGGCGTCGACGTCGAGGGCGAATCGCTCGAGTGCGTCGTGCTCGTGAAGCTGCCGTTCAAGGTGCCCGACGAGCCGGTCACGCAGGCCCGGGCCGAGGACATCGAGCGCAGGGGCGGGAACGCGTTCACGGAGTACTCGGTGCCGCTGGCGGTCATTAAGTTCAAGCAGGGCTTCGGCCGGCTGATCCGCAACCGCACCGACCACGGCGCTGTGCTCGTGCTGGACAAGAGGGTCGTCGAGAAGTTTTACGGGCAGGCCTTTCTCAATTCGCTGCCGCCGTGCCGGGTGGTCTCCGGCAAATCCGAGGATGTCTTCACCGAGCTGCAGCACTTCTTCGCCTCATTCCGTCGGGCGGGGAACGAATAACGGCAGGCCCGGCGGCGGGCGTGCCGCTCACGTCAATCCGGCGCAGGACCGCTTGTGCTGTTCTGCGTGGTCCGATCCCGTTCTCGTCGAGGACCCGCATTAAAGATCATGTTTCCGAAGTATCCCGACATTCCCTCTCCGGCAAGCTTGTCCATCCTTTCACGAGTGCCCTCCGGCTGTCCATAGCCGTGAACCTGCTGGTTCATCCAGGGTTGGAACCGGTATTGAACCGGATATATTCCGCGCGTGTATGGATAGTTTCCCGGCAAGGGGAGCGTCTCAAGAGGAAGGTCCTTGATGTCGGAAGGCGAGTAGACCGATTGGACTGGAATCCCGTGAGTCTTGTGGCGGGGCACAAGCAATGGATCGGCGGCTGATATTTACCTCCCGTGTGAAAAACTTGTGTGCTTTATGATATACTCTTGTTTAATAGCACTCGGCGGCACGCGCGCTGAATCTGCCCCTTGAAAACGATTCAGATTTAGGACGCAATGGACATCGACCGACTCATTGGGACCCAACTTCCCTACAAAAAGGCAGGAGTAAGCTATGCCGCGTATCCTGGTGATAGACGATGACGACGTGATTCGCGCCCTGTTTGGCGAGACGATGGAGGAGGCCGGCTATGAAGTCGACCTCGCCCGTAACGGCGTCGACGGAATCAGGCTATTCCGCGAAAAGAGCCCGGACCTGGTTATCACCGATCTATTCATGCCGGAGAAGGATGGAATCGAGACGATCGTCGAGCTGCGTCGCGATTTTCCCGATACAAAGATCATAGCGGTTTCCGGCAGGCATATGGCCGGGGGCAAATATCTCGAGATATCGCAAACTCTCGGCGCCGACCGCGTTCTTCTCAAGCCGGTGAAAGTCGATGAACTGCTATATGCTGTGAAGGAACTCATCCGCGAGAAAAGCGAATGACGCGCCGGCCCGGAGCAAGCCCGGCACCGGCGAGACACCTTCGCCGCGGACGAGCCCGCCAATCTGAGATCCCGAGTCAATTCGGAAAAAGGAGAGAACGCGAATGAAACGGATAAACATCTGGACTGGCGTGTTGCCCGTGTTGGCGACGGCGGGCCTGCTGGAAGCTTTAGCCGCCTCTCCCGCGACGGCCGAAACCGAACCTGCTATTCCACATCCCGAACAGAAAAAGCAGGCGGAAAAAAAGTTGGAAGCGCTCGAGCGGGAATTCGGCAAGAAGCCCAACATACTCATTTTTCTGGTAGATGATATGGGATGGGGCGATCCGGGTGTTTACGGCGGCGGTCACATGTCCGGCGCGCCGACGCCGAACATAGACCGGCTTGCGCGTTCCGGCTTGATGCTGACCTCTACTTACGCCCAGCCGACTTGTTCGCCCACTCGCGCAACGTTGATGACGGGACGCCTGCCGATTCGACATGGAATCTATCGCCCGCCGATGTACAGCGAAAAAGGCGGAATAGTCGACGAAATAACATCTGCTCAGATTCTTCGTGAAGCCGGCTATACGACCGCGCTGACAGGCAAATGGCACTTGGGCGAAAGCGAAGTACAGCAGCCGCAGAACATGGGATACGATGAGTTCTACGGCTTCTTGGGCGTCTGCAATATTTATACCGAATGGAGAGACCCCTATTTCAATCCCGAAGTCGCTTACAGCAAAGAGCGGACGGCCATGATCAAGAACGCGCCTTTCAGCAAACACGTCGTTTCGGCAAAGAGGGGTGAGAAGCTGCAGAAGATAAAAGAAATCACAATCCCTGTGCTTGCCAACCTCGATCAGGACCTTGCCGGTCAGACGGAAAAGTTCATTCGGAATATGGCGAAAAGCGAGAAGCCCTTCTATCTGATCCATGCTTTTTCGAAAGTCCACTTCGACAATTACCCAGCCGATGGATACCACGGAAAATCCCCCGCCAAGCATCCGTACAAAGACGGCGTCGTGGAAGTCGACGACATCGTGGGCCGCATCGTCAGCGTGCTGCGCGAAACGGGACAGGCCGAAAACACGCTGGTGTTCTTTACGTCGGATAATGGGCCGGAGGAAGACACCTGGCCCGATACCGGTTACACGCCGTTTCGAGGAGGCAAAGGCTCGACCTGGGAAGGCGGCATGCGTGTGCCCGGCATAGTCTATTGGCCCGGAACAATCAAGGCGGGACGAGTATCCGATGGATTGTTCGATCTGGCCGACCTGTTCAACACGGCCATTGCCCTGGCGGGCGCCGAGGACAAAATCCCGACCGACCGCTACATCGACGGGGTCGACCAAACCTCCTTTTTGCTGGCGGATGACGGGGAATCGAACCGCAAATCCGTGTTCTACTATCTGAATGAAAAGCTGGCCGCCGTCCGGTGGAACGAATACAAGGCTCATGCCTATATAGTCGAGGTAGGCAACGGCGAGTATGAGGCCATGGGAAGCATGCAGAACGCCACAATACAACAGGCTGCAAAAGCGATATTCTACAATCTGTACACCGATCCGAAAGAAAGAAGCGCGGTCACAATCAGAAAGCTGTGGCTGGCTCCCATCTTGCAGGGCGAGATGGCGCGCCATAAGATGACCCTCATGAAGTATCCGCCGAAGAAGCCACAGGTTACACTCGAATAGATCGCGGCGAGGGCGATTACCTTACTCGGTGAGCAGAGACAGGGATGAAGAACCGCTTTTCAGCTTCAGTTATGCCCGGTAAGAGCGGAGCAAGTTTAAATCGCAGATCATGCGTCTGAGCTAGAGGCCAGGTTTTTCCGCATTTTCCGTGTCTCCCGAAGTTTTGCGATTCCAGTGAATTTCCGGCATGCTGCCTATGAACGAAGGGCAGTAACCGTTCGACAATCTCCGGTTTCGTTTCCCACACTACCGTAAACATTTCCGCATCATCGAATTCGGCCTTCTCAGAATAGGCCGCCATCATTTCCTCTTCTCATTCCCAAATAAGTCGCTGCATAGATTTTCAGCTCGCAGGTCGTTGCGAGTGAAC
>CBDUSG010000420.1:0-3930 GCA_965369575.1 uncultured bacterium
ACACGTATTACACACTCGGTCAGGTGTGGGAGACGGCCAGGGCCGGGACCTACATAACCGTGGAGCAGAAGTGCGACCTGCAGCTCGCCGGCTCCTTCGCGGCGCGGGCTGCCCGTGATGCGGTGGAATTGATCGCGGCCAGCGCCGGCGCGAATGCATTTCGTCATTCCAGCACGCTTACGCGCCACCTGCGCGACCTCAGGACGATTACCCAGCATGCCTACATTTCGACCGACCGCTACGAAGACGTCGGCGCCATGATGGTCGGTCAGACGCAGAAGTGGCCCTTCCTGTTCTTCTGAACGACAACAGCGGAGAGCACGACGCGGAGGGAACCCTGCCCCCGTCCGGCCCCTTGCCGCCAGGCCCGGGCGCTGCGTAGAGCCTTTTCCACGGCGCGCCATGGACTCCCGGGCACTCCCGGTCGTACCCTTCGGCTTCGGGTAAGACCCTCCGGGGGGCTCAACCGTGGCCAAGAACACCAGTCGCAGGCTTGCCGCAATCCTGGCCGCCGACGTGGTCGGCTACTCGCGCTTAATGGGCGAGAACGAGGCAGGCACCCTCGACGCCGTCCGGGCGCATCGTGAAGAGCTGATCGAGCCCGGGATTACCGGGCATGAAGGCCGCGTCGTCAAGCTGATGGGCGACGGTCTTCTCGCCGAATTTCCCAGCGCCGTCGAAGCCGTCCGTTGCGCGGTCGAAATCCAGAACAGGATCGGCGAGCGCAACACCGATGTGCCGGCGGAACGGCGCATCATCTATCGGATCGGCATCAACCTCGGCGACATCATCGTCGAGGACGACGACATCTACGGCGACGGAGTCAACATCGCGGCGCGTCTCGAGGGGCTGGCCGAGCCCGGCGGCATATGCGTTTCCGGCACTGTTTTCGATCAGGTCAAGGGCAAGGTCGAGGCGGATTTCGCGGACCTGGGGGAGCAGCGGGTCAAGAACATTGCCGGATCGCTCCGCGTGTACAGCGTTGTCCTCGATGCAAAGATTGGCACGGCGCGCGACGCCATAGCAGCGCCGGGCGAGGCCGAGCCGGCTCGCAAGGAGACGGGCGGGGCCGTGATCGGGATCGACCTCTCACTTCCCGACATACCTTCGATCGCAGTACTACCCTTCGCCAACATGAGCGCCGATCCGGAGCAGGAGTATTTCTCGGACGGCATCGCCGAAGACATCATTACGGCGTTGTCGAAGATCAAGAGCCTCCTGGTCGTCGCCCGCAACTCGACGTTCACCTACAAGGACAGGGCGGTGGACGTGAAGCAGGTGAGCCGCGAACAGGGCGTCCGCTACGTTCTGGAAGGCAGTGTCCGCCGGGCCGGCAACCGCGTGCGGGTCACCGCCCAGCTCATCGACGGCGCCAGGGGCCACCATCTCTGGGCCGAGCGCTACGACCGCGACCTCGACGACATCTTCGCGGTCCAGGACGAGATCACGCGCGAAGTCGTGCTCGCCCTCGACGTTCAACTGAGTGGGGGCGAGCAGGCGCGCCTTTGGTCCAGCGGCACCAGGAATCTGGAGGCCTGGGAGTGCATCAGACTTAGCATGGACCTCATCAATCGCGTCACGCCGGAGAGCCTTCGGGAATCGCAACAATTGTGCAAGAGGGCGCTCGACCTCGATCCAAACTACGCCACGGCGTGGGTCGTGTTGGGCTGGACGTATCATCATAAGGTCGACGTGGGAGTGGTTGAAGCCGCCAAGGGAAGCCGCGAATCGGCGCTTGGCTCAGCCATGGACTGTGCGAACAAGGCGCTTGAGCTGGACCCGTCATGCGCCGTCGCCTATTCCATATCAGGGCTGTGCCACCTGTCGGGGGGCGAATTCGATCGAGCGATCGCCATGGCGGAAAAGGCCGTCGAGCTGGCGCCCAATCATGCCGAAAACCTCGCGTTCTTCGCGGTCATCCTGATCAAGTCAGGACAGCCGGAAAGGTCGTTCGAGCTGATCCGAAAGGCGATGCGGCTCTGTCCGATCTACCCGAGCTGGTATCTCTGGGCCTGGGCGACGGCGTGCCGTTTGACGGGCGAGACCGGCTCTGCCGTCAGCGCCTTCGAGGAGGCGATCAGGCGCAATCCGGATTTCCTCGGAGGACACGTCGGCCTTGCCTCCACGCTGGGCGAACTGGACCGAAAGGGCGACGCCATAAACTCCGTCTCCGAGATCCTGAGGCTCGCCCCCTCCTTTTCGATCAGGAAGTACATGGCGGGACTGTCCTACAGGGACCCGGCGGAATCCGCGCGCTTCGAAGACGGCCTGCGCGAAGCAGGTCTGCCGGCGTAGTCACCCGCCGCCCGGAATTCCAGCGCCGTGATCCCGGGTGGTTACCGTGGCCCCTCTTCCTCCAGGACCAGGCCGGCCGCTGCATAGACAGCCACCTCGTCACTGCGTTCCCGCGGAAGATCGTCGTGGATTGTCAGCCAGGGAATTTCGCCTTCGATGCACACGTGGCTGATCATGTAGGATTCCATCTCCCTGGCCCGGTCCATGGTCCCGACATAGACCCAGACGCTGTCCGGCAAGGACGCATAGCGCATGATAATCTGCTCGTGCGGTACAATGAAAATCTATCACACGAAGTCCGGCTCAGCGGAATCAGATCACACCGATTCTTGGACAGACCGGAAGGCCGATGATCGGCGAATGTTTGGGTCGGTTCTCGACTCGACGTCGATCAGATCGAACATTGCGCTGCAATGCCGGCAAGGCGGGCGCGAAGGCGCGGCATCGCGAAGTCGATAAAGGCTCTTACTTTTTGCGGGACGAGCCTGCCTTGCGGGTAGACGATGCTCACCGGCAGTGGTTCGATCTCATAGTCGTTCAGGACGATCTCCAGAGCACCATCGGCAATATGATGCGCGGACTGATAAGAGTACATCATGGCCAGGCCGCCATCCCGCAGGGCCGCCTCGACGATCCCCTCGATCGAGTTGAGCGTCAGCCTGGCATGGATTGACATGCGCCGGACTTCCCCGGACGGCATTTTGAATGCCCACGTCGCCGGCACTTCAGACCGGGCAAACGAAATGCATCGATGCTGGGCAAGATCGTCCGGCGAAAGGGGGGAGCCGTGTCGAGAGAGATAACCGGGGCTCGCGCAAATGATATAGCGGACGGCTCCCGCCTGAATGGCGATCATCGAATTATCGGCCAATGGTCCGATGCGGACAGCGAGATCGATTCGCTCATTCAGCAAATCCACAACGAGATTCGACAAGACGAACCGAATGTCGATGTCGCGATGAGTCCGCATGAAATCATTTGCGATCGGCAGCACGAGAAGGCGACCGAACAGTGTCGGTGTGGTGATCGTCAAGCGCCCCTTGGGGCGCTGATATTCTCCCGATACCTGTCGCTCCACATCCTCGATATCATCTAGGATCCGCCGGGCATCCTCATAGTACCGCCGCCCGCTGTCGGTGACCGTGACCTTACGCGTCGAGCGGATCAGCAATTGAGCGCCGAGATGGCCCTCGAGCTCGGCGATTTTCCGGCTGATCGTCGGCAGCGGAACACGCAGCGCCCGGGAGGCTGCCGAAAAGCCCTCGGCGTCGACCACGGCGACAAATGCGCGCATTGCGGCGAGGCGATCCATCTATTATACCGAATTATGAGATATTCTTTCTCAACTATATCGTATTCTCTCTTACTCCGGAATCCCTATGATGTTCGGTCCGACCATCGGATCGGCCGGCCAGACATCGGTCACGCGTCTTGGCAATGGAAGCAGCCTGATGCGCAAGGCCGGAACTCATCCGGCTATGTCGGTCATCAGGAGCACCAGGCAATGGAAAGCGTGGATCAGGATACGAACCTCGAAAGCCGGGAGGCCAGAAGTCTTCTCGCCCCCCGTCACAAGCCCTACTGGCACTTGCTCGATCAAGGCCGCCATCTAGGGTACTACAAGGAAAATGAATC
>CBDUSG010000421.1:0-3926 GCA_965369575.1 uncultured bacterium
GCGCCTTGTAGGGGATTATCCCGAGCGGCGCGCCTATCAGAACGAAGGTCAGCGGCATGAACGCCAGCGCGGTTCGCTTGCCGATCTGCGCGATGAGATCCCTTCGCTCTTTCGGGCTTGTGTCCGGATCGGATATCTTGCTCGCCAATTCCCTCACCGACATTTCCTTTCTCCGCAGACTGCCGAATTCCTCGTAGCGCTTGCTGTATCGAATGTAGCGGTCTATCGAGCCGATGTTCACCGGTATCGCCAGGTTGCTGAACGTGACGGTCGAGTACTCGTCCGGACGCTCCGAGTCGTACTCGTGGATGGACCCATTTCTGAGCTCGAGGACGATCTTCTTCGATTTATCGTCGACACGGATTTTTCCCGCCTCGGCCACGATTGTTCGATGAGGCTCGTCGTCTTTGCTGACCATGATGTTGACGTCCTTGAGCGCCATGTCGCCATCGTCTATGTCGCCCACAAAGATCCGCATGCTGTTGATCTCGGGCGTCCACGCCTGCTCGCTGAGCATCAGAGTCGGCTTTTCGAGGATGGTGTTTATTATGAAAAGCTTCAGCTCTCTCCGGGACCAGGGGGATATTTCCGCGCACACGGCGAACAGCAGCGCCGTCGTCACAGCCCCTATAAGGATCGCGGGCGCGAAAATCCTCCGTATCGGGATGCCGGCGGCCTTCATCGCGATGATCTCGCCGTCCTGAGAAAACTGCGCGTAGGCGGCAAGCGTGGCAAAAAGCAGCGCGATCGGTATGGTGTAGGTCATCATCGTGGGCAGCGCATAAAGAATCAATAAGCCGATGTCGCTGAATCCCAGCCCCGCGTTCGTGAAGCGCTGGGCAAGCTCCTGGAGCAGGTCGCCGACGAGCGAGAGGAACGTCATGACGATGAGCGCAAGCGCGAAGGGAGCGAGTATCTCTTTGGTGACGTGTCTATTCAGAATCTTCATTGTTCGGATAATCCGGCCTCGGCAAGGCGGTTGCAGCTCCGTCGTAAACATATTATAACACACCGTGTTACGAAGGGTCAAAGGCAAGAAAGGCGGCATGTTCCGGATTTGTGTCGGCCGAGCCGGGCGCATCCGGATCATGCAACCCGCAGTATCGCGCACTTCAAGTAGGATGTCTCCGGCATCGCAAGAAGGATCGGGTGGTCGCGGGCCTGCCCCCTCCATTCGATCACCGAGGCGCTGCGACGGCTCTTTCGGGCCGCGGTCGAGAGAATCTGCCGGAAACGGTCGCGCGAGACGTGATACGAGCACGAGCAGCTGACGAGCAGCCCGTCCGGCCGAAGCAGCCGCATCGCCAGCCGGTTCAGCTTCTCGTACGCGGATTCGCCCTGTTTCAGATGCCGCCTGCTCTTGACAAGGGCGGGCGGGTCGAGGATCACGCAATCGAACTCCTCGCCGGCTGCCGCGAGCGCCTCCAGCCGCTCGAATGCATCCGCCGCCTCGAACGCGCAGACCGATCCGAATGAGTTCAGCTCCGCGTTGCGGCCGGCCGCTTGAATGGCTCGATCCGAGGAGTCGATGCCGAGAACTCGTTTTGCTCCCGCCGAGGCCGCATAGAGGGCCCATGCGCCCGTGTAACAGAAGCAGTCGAGCACGCTCGACCCTTCAAACAGGCTCGCCGCCGCGCTGCGGTTCTCGCGCTGGTCCAGGTAAAAGCCGGTCTTCTGTCCCTCGATGACGTCGACGTCGAAACGGAGGCCGTCCTGTTCGATCCTCACGGGGGCATCGATCTCACCGGTAAGAACCCTCGTCTCCCCCTCGAAACCCTCGAGCCGCGCCATCGGCGTGTCGGTCCGCAGCACTATTGTGCGGGCCTCGAGCCCGGCCGCGGGCAATGCGCCCAGCACCTCGCCGAGGCGGGTCTGCATTCCGACCGTGGATACCTGGGCCACCAGCGCGTCGGCATATTTGTCGATAACGAGCCCGGGCAGGCCGTCGGCCTCCCCGAAGACGACGCGATAAGTTTCTTCGCGCGGGAACAGACGCCGTCGCAGCGCGAGCGCCCGGGCGATCCTTCTCGCAAAGAAATCCTTGTCGAGATCCTCTTTGTCCCGGGTCAGCAGCCTGACGGAAATGAGCGAGTGGGGATTGATGTAGCCGCGGCCGAGACGACTGCCCCCGTGGCTGACGACGTCCACCGTCTCGCCCGGGACGAAGTCCTCGTCGGGGTTGGCGATCTCGTTGCTGAAGACCCAGAGATGCCCCGCCCGCAGCCTGCGGTCCTCGTTCTTTTTCAGCCTTACTTCTCGCACGCCGCCGCGCTCCGAATGCCGTTATCCGGCAAGTTCCGCCGCTCTGGCGGCCGTCTGCTCGGCCATGGAAACGCATTTCGACATGATGTCGCCCTCGAAATAGTCGCGTGCCCCGGCGTCGTCTTCGAAATCTACTCCCGTGATCTCCCTGCATAGATGGGAACGGAAACTGTCCTCGAACCAATCGAAAAGCCTGGCGCATCGCAGGAGCGCATCGTTCGCCGGAGACAGGTCGAGGCGGTTGAAGGCGGCGCTCCCCTGTACCAGCGTCAGGATCATACGGCGAAAAGTCTTGAAGATACTGTTGTCCCGCGTGTCTCCGCCCGTTCGGTTGCCGATGACGATGCAACCGGCCAGCAGCGCCGCGCACGTGGAGCCGGAATAGCCCAGGCCGCCGTTCAGCGGAATCAGCGCATGGGGCGAGAACGGGGGCTCGACGCCCAGACGCTCCGACGCGTTCACGATCACGCTGTGGGCGCAGTGAAAGTTCTTCTCGGAGAACCGGCGGTTCAGCTCCTGATATCGCGCATCGGGCACGTCGTTGTCACGTGCGATGATATCCGTCAATTCGGGGGCAGACGTCGCGACGAGCTTTATGCAACCGAGCGAGCGGGCAAGGATATACTTTCGAAGCTGTCTTTCGTCGTCAAAATCCGTGCGGGTTATCTTGCTGCAGAGCGAGCTTCCCGCGTTCGCCCCGAATTTCCGGATGAACTCGCGCACCCTCGCCGAGTTTATTGCGACCGCCTCTTCCTGTTCGAGGTTCTCGTCCATGCCCGCAAGCCCGAGCACCACCGCGCCGCCGACCATGATGCCGCACGCCGCGCCCCTGTGGCCTATGCCGCCCGCGAGTCCGGCGACCGACCTCAGCTTTTGTTCATCTCCCAGACCCAGGAGGTCCTGCATGTTCAGCAGGGTTGCCTGCGCTCAATGGCCCGTCTGCAGCATGCGCATCCGGGCGTTTTTGGCCGCGACCTTTCTGTCTATGTGTCCTATTCTCATATTTCCTCCGGTTGACGCAACACTTATGTGGATCATTCCCCCTATTGTATGGCAACGGCGCGAAATGTCAAGCCGAAAAGGAGCTTTTCCGGCACTGCGCAAGGGGTGGGCGCATGCGCCCACGTCTTCGATTTGCCTGCTTGCCAAGAATGGTCAGGCATGGTAAAATGTTTACCGGCAGACCGGCCGGACGCAGCGCGCCGGCGTCCTGGGGATTCGTTTTCGGCAAGGTTAATCCGGCCTCATCCGGGAGGGAGATCATGAAAAGATTGCTTGCGGCGTCCTGTTTTTTTCTGTTGCTTTCGGGTGCGCCCGCGTCGGCGGCGCAGCTCGATCTTTCCAGCGGCGGCGTCGAGGTCGCGGGCCCGAGCACGATAGTCGTTCACAACGCGCTCGTCGGCTCGACGTACTACGCCGCGACTTTCCAGTGGTATCCGTCGCTCAACATCTGGTACGTCATCGACTACCACCCCGAGAGCCCTACTTTTGAGGCGAGTGAATATTTCCCCCTCCGGCAGGGCAGCCAGTGGACATACAGGCTTTCGGGCGGCGGAACGCTGACGCTGACGGTAAGCGGCACGGAGCAGATATGCGGCCGCTCGAGCATCCGGCTCGAGGCGTCGGACGGAACCAATACCTATTGGATCAGCGACGCCGACGGC
>CBDUSG010000422.1:0-3923 GCA_965369575.1 uncultured bacterium
CATGCTCCAGGTGGGTGAACCAGCCGAGGACCCTGACAAGCGGCGGCCCCTGGCCTGTCAAGGCATATGCGATGCGCGCACCATCGGACGTGGTGCAAAAACGGATGTGCTGCTCCAAGGATCGCCCCCCCATCGGCAGATACGCTTAGTCTGTATCTTCCCTGCCCCAATACTTAGCTAGTATACTCGATGCTTGCTTTGGTGGCAAGGGATTATGCCAGGAACGCTATCCTTATCCAGAGTAGTTTGTAATGCACCGAAAGCGCAAGAATCTGCGACAAAAATCTCATCTACGCGCAATTCAGGAGCCCGGACTTGAGTTTTTGGGCAAACTGCGGTATTATCTATATCCGGCCACACGCGGCGCGCCACGGCCTCGATGTTGTCCCGGCACAACCCGGCGACGAGCAATTCGAACGCGCGGCGGCATTATGCGCGCCATCTCCGGCAAGAAGCTTTTCCGTCGAGCCTTGCGCTCGGTTTCGCTGCCTCAAGTGTGTTAATAGAGCTGAGGCGAAGCTGCGCCTTATCCAGAAGCTACGGGAGGTAATTGATGAGTGCTAACGAGACAGAAACGAATCGGTACGGCCTGGAGAAACACGGGCTCGGCAATCTGGGTACGGTGCACTGGAACCTGCCGACCGGAACGCTTTACGAGGAAGCGGTTCGCAGGAGGGAAGGCATCATCGTTCATCTGGGCCCTCTGGCCGTGAGAACCGGATACCACACCGGACGCTCTCCCAAAGATCGCTTCATCGTCCGCGAGCCGTCGAGCGAATCGAAAATCTGGTGGAGCGAAGGCAACGTGGAGTTTTCCCCTGAGAAATTCGACTCGCTTTACCTCAGGCTTCGCGCATACTGCCAGGGGCGCGACCTTTTCGTCCAGGATTGCTACGCCGGAGCGGACCCGCGCTACAGGGCGGCGGTAAGGATAATAACGGAAACCGCCTGGCACAGCCTCTTCGTGAGGAACCTTTTCATCCACATCCACGACCGCGAGGAACTCCGCGACTACAAGCCTCAATTCACGATCCTGGCGGTACCCAACTTTCACGCGAGCCCCGAGGGAGACGGAACCAACTCGGAAGCGTTCATCCTCGTGAATTTCGGCCAGCAGCTTATCCTCATCGGGGGAACCAGCTATGCCGGCGAAATGAAAAAGTCCATTTTTACGGTGCTGAATTATCTCCTGCCCCTCCAGAAGGTTCTGTCCATGCACTGCTCGGCCAACGTCGGCCGCGACGGAGACGTGGCTCTGTTCTTCGGCCTCTCGGGCACGGGAAAAACGACGCTCTCGGCCGATCCGGAAAGGAACCTCCTGGGTGACGACGAGCACGGCTGGAGCGATGACGGCATCTTCAACTTCGAGGGCGGCTGCTACGCCAAGGTGATCAATCTTTCGCGCGAGGCCGAGCCGCAGATATACGAATGCACGCGCAAGTTCGGGACGATTCTCGAGAACGTCGCCGTCGATCCGGTGACACACCGGATAGACCTCGACGATGCCACTCTGACCGAAAACACTCGGGCGGCATACCCCATCCCGCACATACCCGGCGCGATCCGCTCCGGCAGGGCCGGGCATCCGAACGCCGTCATAATGCTCACGTGCGACGCGTTCGGCGTCATGCCTCCGGTGGCGAAACTCACCAACGAGCAGGCCGCCTACCATTTCCTCTCGGGATATACGGCAAAAGTGGCCGGAACCGAGAGAGGCCTCGGGTCCGAGCCGCAGGCCACGTTCAGCGCCTGCTTCGGCGCCCCGTTCATGGCGCTTCGCCCGACCGTGTACGCGCGACTGCTAGCCGAAAAAGTCGAGCGGCACAAAGTCTCGTGCTGGCTTGTGAACACCGGCTGGATCGGCGGCGGATACGGCGTCGGCAACCGCGTGAGCATAGCCGTGACGCGAGCGATCATCCACGCGATACTCGACGGCAAACTGGCAAAAACGCCGACGCGCGAAGACCCCATTTTCGCGTTTCACGTCCCGACCGAATGCCCCGACGTGCCGAGCGAAATCCTCGATCCGCGCAGCAGTTGGGCCGACAAGAAAGCGTACGATGAGACCGCCAATAATTTGGCCGCGCGCTATGTTGAAAATTTCAAGATGTTCGCGGACGACGTATCGAGCGATGTGATCGAGGCCGGGCCGAAGCCGAGCTAAGACAGGCTGAGACCGGGCTGAGACGGGCCCGCACATGGGGCCTCGTCCGGAATGCGTCTATGTTAAAAAACACCCCGCCCGAAAAACGAGGAGAGAGAAAATGAAGATCGACGATGTAAAGAACATATGCGTAGTCGGCGCAGGCAACATGGGACACCAGATTTCGCTCCTGTGCGCCATGCACGGCTATAAGACCACGTGCACCGACCTCAGCGAGGAGGCCCTCAAAAAAGCCGAGAGTTTCGCCGACACTTATCTGCCCGGAAGAGTCAAGAAGGGCAAGCTGACGGAAGAACAGGCGAAGCAGGCGCGGGACAACGTCTCCTTTACGCTCGACCTGAAAGAAGCCGACAAGGACGCCGACTATGTTCTCGAGTCCGCCATCGAGGTGGTCGATATAAAGAGAAAGATATTCGCCGACCTCGACAGGCTCGCGCCCGAGCATGCCATCCTGGCCACCAACAGCTCGGCCATCGTCAGCTCGCGGATCGCCGACGCCACGAGCCGGCCCTCGAAGGTCGTCAACCTGCACTTTTTCAATCCGGCTCTCGTGATGAAACTCGTCGAGGTCGTCAAGGGCGAGCACGTCTCGGAAGAAACAGCGCAGATATCGCTCGATCTTTGCGAAAAACTCGGCAAGGTCGGCGTCCCGCTCGAAAAGGAAGTGGACGGATTCGTCGTCAACCGCATCCTGTTCGCCCTGTGGAGAGAAGCCCAGTGGCTGCTCGAGACGGGCGTGGCCACTTACGAAGACATCGACAAGGCGTGCGTCTACGGCGCGGGGCACCCGATGGGGCCGTTCCGACTGATGGACCTCGTCGGCATCGACCTCGCTTACACGCTGGATATCGAGCGCTTCAGAAGGACGGGCGATCCCGCCGACATGCCTGCCCCTACCCTCTCCGCGAAATACGCTCAGGGGCATTACGGCGAAAAGGCCGGCAAAGGCTGGTACGACTACCCGCAAAAGTAGACGCGTCGGGTCGGTCCGCCGCGGCCCGCCATAAACGACGACGGCAGAACCGCCCGCAGAAGGGTCAGCCGCATAGACGATCCTGCTGATCTTTTTCAGGCCGCTGCGCCTCTCTCCTCGATTCCCCCACGAAAAAAGGACTCACGCAATAATGCGTAAGTCCTTTCATACCAGCGGTGCCGGGGGCGGGAATCGAACCCGCATGATGGAGAACCATCGAGGGATTTTAAGTCCCTTGCGTCTACCAGTTCCGCCACCCCGGCAAAGGGTCGTAAATTCCGGCACGGATTGCTTTTCGGGCCCGGCGCAAGCACGCCGAGCGAGCTTCTATCTCTCTCCTGCGCCTAGCCGAATACTGTAGGCGTGATTCCTACCAGCACTCGACACAGAAGCGGCGTGATAGATGAATGCAATTGCCTTAATAAACTGTGTTGAGGTTGTCAATAAAGAAAAGTTTTATTACTTTACGACTAATCGGAAGGGACGGACTTGAATCAATCCGTGTGCTGATTTATCTGTTCGAGAAATGCGGAGCATTCCCGTGCATGGGTAATGGCCAAAAGATGGCCTGCATTTTCAATCATCTCGCAGCCATCGCGTGGACAGGGTATTATATGATCTTTCTTTCCGTGAATGCGGTGAACTCTTTCCAACGAACCATGATATCCCGGCCATTCGGGAAGATACGCGCACATGGCTCGTATGAAATCCGGGTTGGCATCGGAAAACATTTGGCTCAGCATGTTCTCATGCTTTCCGGACAATTTCTGAATCAATGAAAGAGGA
>CBDUSG010000423.1:0-3907 GCA_965369575.1 uncultured bacterium
ATTGGACATGACCCAGTTGCTCAGCGATCGTAGTCGATGACTTCATGTCCAGGAACATGAAAATGCGATCTTCTTGCCGCGGATAACGGTATTTGCCCAGCATCAGATTTAAGAGGACCCGCCCGCCGACCTGTGTGATCATTTGGCGGGTGAAGCTGAATGCGACGGCAGTCGAGCCCACAAATAGCATTGCGGGAATCATTGTCTTATCGGTCAGACGCTCGATAAAAGAAGCAAGCACATCACCTCTTTCTATGATTCCGGCGGACACCGCCACAAAGCGAGCGCATAACATTATCAGGACAACACTGACCAGCAGACATATGCCTTTGAATGCGATAAGAAAGCCGTAGGACCTGCTTCGAAAGCTTCTTGTGTCGGCGATCATGTTTGAGAGCCAAAAAGTCACGCCCAGCAGGAATCCCGCTACGAGCGACACATATGCGGCCGTGGCGCCCGTTACCTGACCTGCGGCAGACATAGCGCCATAGGTCCGCAAAATCATAAAAAGCCCGATCGCAACCTCCCAGGCGAGAATGGAGAGGAACAACGACCTTGCCGAACGCAGCATCTTCCTCTTTCGGAACTCATCAAATCGGATAGTCTTGTCCATATTCCGCTCCCCTGTGAACCTGGAGTGTTGTCGGCAATAGTTGAAATCGGGGGCGGACCCATCCCTGAGGACATATCCGCCCCCGGCGTCATACTCACGATTCTCAATCGGTCAATTCAATCACAACCCGATCTATGTCGCCTTTGAAGGGGAACGGACCCTCGTAAATCCTCGAGACCTGGGTGCCCGTGTCACGGCCCACGTCGAAGGTCTCCGCGAGCGAGTAGGTGCTGATATGCATCCTGGGCATGTCCTTCTCGTCCACTTTCTTGCCGTTCACGAAGAGCTGACCGGTTCCGCCGAACTCTCTCGTCTTAATGAAGTTGAACTTCAGTTCCGTCACTCCCGTCGGCAACGGAGGAGATGACATCGTGTAGTAGACGCCATCCAGGAAGTTGTAGTCGTAGTAGAGGCGACCACCCTTCATGAACATTGTGAAGCCGCCGGTCATGCCACCCACAGCCACGATGACGCCCTCCTCTATGCCCTTGAGGTCGATGGTCGTCGTGATCGTGTGGGAGCGGTTCTTAACGGGCACCGACGCCTTTTCGGCGATACGGACGGCTCCGGGCGCATAGTAGACGAACTCCTTCTGGTCTCCGAACAGGCGGTCCTGCTGCACGGCCAGCCGCTTGAGCATATCGTCGTAGAGCGGGTAGACATTGTTTTTCCAAGCTTCCTCGTCGAAGATGGCCTGGAGTTCCTTGAGCTTCTCGGGATACTTGGCGGCGAGGTCCGTGCTTTCCGAAAAGTCCTCGGCCACGTGATACAGTTCCCACTCATCCTCTTCGAACGGAAGGATGACATTGATTTCCCAGGGCATGCGCTTTGCGTGCAGAGTCACCGCTTTCCAGCCGTCGACCCAGATGGCCCGGTTGCCGAACATTTCGTAATACTGGCGCTTCTTGGCGTTGGGAGCGTCGGAGTCATCGAAGGCGTAGAGCATCGACACGCCGTCCATCGGCTGCTGCTTGACACCGTGATAGGTTTCCGGCACCGACAGCTTTGCGGCTTCCAGGATGCTCGGGGCGATGTCGCTGATATGGTGGTACTGGCTGCGGATCTCGCCCTTTGCCTTTATGCCTTCGGGCCAATGGATCACCAGGGTATCGTGCTGACCGCCTCTGTGTTCGCTCTGCTTGAAGTAGCGGAACGGCGCGTTGCCGGCCATGGCCCAGCCTGCATGGTAGTGCGGATAGGTGGTGGCGTCGCCCCAGCGGTCGTAATGCCGAAGGTTGGCGTCAAACGGCGTCTGGAGTCCGTTCAGGACATATGTCTCGTTGAAAGTGCCCGCCAAGCCGCCCTCGCCGCTGGCGCCATTATCGGAAGTCACGAAAATAAGGGTGTTGTCCAACTCGCCGATCCGTTCCAAGGTGTCGATGATGCGGCCGATCTGGAAGTCCACAAGTTCCAACTGCGCCGCAAACGTCTCCATCTGGCGAGCGTAGAGTTTTTTCTCATCGGCCGAAAGCGAATCCCAAGCTGGGATCACGTCAATCCTGTCGGTAAGTTTCGTGTCCTTCGGAATGACCCCGAGTTTTTTCTGGTTCTCGAGGATAATCTCGCGCGCCTTGTCCCACCCCATATCGAACTTGCCGCGATATCTCATCAGATATTCCGGCGGAGCGTGATGGGGAGAGTGCATCGAGCCGGAGGCCCAAAGCATCATGAAAGGAAGGTCCGGCTTGATCGACTTGTGGCCGGTAATCCACTGAATGGCCCGATCGGCCAGGTCCTTATCCAGATGATAGGTCTTGCGATACGGCTCGGGCGTGTGGTCGTTCCACATCACGGGGACGAACTGGTGTACATCGGCAGACATGAAGTTATACCCGTGATCGAAACCCTCGCCGCTGGGCCAGCGGTTGAACGGCCCAACCTGGGACACTTCGTAGAGCGGGGTATGATCCCACTTTCCGAGCGCGTAGTTCACGTAACCCGCTTGCTGGAGGTAGTTGGCCACCGACTTGGCGGTCTCGGGTACCATCGCGTTGTAGCCCGGGAAGCCCATGGCAGTGAGCGCATGACTCCCCAGCCCTATAGCATGCGGGTTGCGCCCGGCCATCAGTGAGGCTCGCGATGGGGAGCACAGGGCGGTCGTATGAAAATTATTGAAGATCAACCCTTGCGCCGCCAATTTGTCGATGTTGGGCGTCTGCGTCAGGCCGCCGAAGCAGCCCAACTGCGCGTATCCCACATCATCGAGAAGAATGATGAGGACATTTGGCGCGCCCTCGGGCGGCCGCGCGGGTTCGGGCCACCATTCCTCCGACTCTTCGTAGGTCTTTGCGATTTTGCCCTTGAATTCAGCACCGCCGTCGTCGGCAGGCGCTGTCTGGCCGCCCATCATTGTCAATGTCGCGGCCGCCGATCCAAAGGCCGTCCACTTCACGGCTTTGCCAAGTCCGGGAAGGTGCTTGCTTGCTGTGCTTTCAGACATTCTGCTTCCTCCTTTCGGATCCTGCGATGGTTAGCGTACAGGCCCCTTTTCTTCAAGCTTTATGTCCAACGGTCCCTTTATCGCCTCCATAACAAGCGATGCCGGCTGACCGTGACTCAGCAGATCAACCATGACCTTCATGTATTTATTGGCATGCGTGAAGAATGTTTTATAGCCTTTGCACAGGTAATTCAAGCCCGGCTCGCCGGTGTGTGACTCGACAAAACGATGCTTCGGGCACGCGCCGTTGCACGCGAAGAGGGCCTTGCAGTTTTTACAGCAGTCCGGAAGAGTCGTTTGTTTGCACGCCCCGAACGCCGCCTGCTCGGGCGAATCGACGATCTTTTCAATGTTGGCATCGAGTATATTCCCCAGGCGGTATTCCGGATAGACATAATGATCGCACGAATACAGGTCGCCATTATGTTCGACAATCAGCGAGCGGCCGCAACGGGGAGCGAATTGGCACACCGGCGACTCGTTTCCTACCCACGTAGACAGCGCCCACTCGAAGTTCATGACATACACCGAGCCGACGTCGTTGCGCACCCACTCATCGAAGACCTTGATCAAGAAATCGCCGTATGCCTCCGGCTCGACCGACCAGGGTGTAACCGAATCCTCATCCGCTTTCTCGCCTGCGACGGGCGGTGTCGCCAGCTCGAGATCCAGCCGGCCGGCCTCCACATTCGGCTTTCTCTCGACGATCGGGATGAACTGGATAAACTGCACTCCCTGATCCTTGAAGAAACGGTACACATCGAGGGGGCGCTTCGAAGTCTCCCCTGGCACACAGGCGAGGATGTTGAACGCGACATCATGCTTCTGCATAAGCTCGAGCGCACGCATGACCT
>CBDUSG010000424.1:0-3905 GCA_965369575.1 uncultured bacterium
GTCAATTCAACTTATTCGAGGTTGCGCGAATTCACGCCGACAGCCGGCAGGCGCGCCTCGGTTCGGCCAATCAAACACGGCATCTCATACGGACTTAGGCCAACGTCTACTTACATGAAAGATTATATCATTTTAAATCGGTATGTCAAGGAAAATCCCGCACGCGCGTTCGAGGACGTTCATCTCGATATTATCCACGGATTCAAATATTTTGAAGGCCGATGAGACGTTTGAGAGGCGGCGCGGCCGTCTGAGGCCGAAGCCGCGTTCCCGCTGCCCGGCGAGGTGTCGCCTAGCCGACCTCGTTCAAGAGATTGGGCGGTCTTCTTCCCGAAAGGGCTTCAGTTATGTTCTTCGCCGCCATGAGCGCCATCTTCGCGCGGGTCTCGATTGATGCGCTGCCGATGTGGGGAAGCAGGGTAACGTTCGGCAGGGCCGCCAGTCCGCGCGCCAGTACCGGCTCGCGCTCATAGACGTCGAGACCGGCGCCTGCGATTGCGCCCCGCCTCAGCGCCTTCACGAGTTCTCTTTCGTCCACTACCGGCCCGCGCGACGTGTTTATCAGATAGGCGGTCGGCTTCATCAGCCCCAACTGCTCTGCCCCGATTAGATGCCGCGTGCGCCCGATCAGCGGCACATGCAGCGTGACGATATCGGACTCGCGGAGAAGCTTCCTGATGGGAACCCTCCGAGCCCTCAGCTTCTTCTCGACGGACGCCTGAGCCGCGGCCGCGTCATGATAGAGCACGTTCATGTCGAAACCGGCGGCGCGCCTGGCGACGGCCCGCCCGATCCGGCCGAATCCGACCACGCCCAGCGTCTTGCCGTACACATCGCCGCCCAGAAACAGCATCGGCTCCCACCCGGAGAACCTGCCCTCGCGAGTGTACTTGTCCGCCTCGGCAAGACGGCGCGCCGCGCCCATGATCAGCGTCCACGCCAGGTCTGCCGTTGTCTCGGTCAAAACACCCGGAGTATTCGTGGCCATGATTCCGCGTTTCGTCGCCGCCTTGAGGTTTATGTTGTCGTATCCGACCGCCATATTAGCTACTATTCGCAGGTTCGGGGCGTCCGAAAGCAGCTCCTCATCAATTTTGTCGGTAAGCAGGCACAGCAGCCCGTGCGCCTCTTTCACCGCGCTTTTGATCTCGCGACGGTGTGCGTTGCGGTCTTCGATGTTCATAGTAACCTTGAAACGCTTTTTCAAGAGCTGCACCGCCGCGGACGGGATCTTGCGGGTGACGTATACTCGTTTTTTCATCTGCCTGTCTTTGCAAAACTTTCGGTGGTCCGCTACTTTTTTTTCTTCTTTTCCACGTTTTTTGCGCAGCGGAAGCCGATGCTGGCACTCTTCGTGTCCTTCGGGAAGTGGTATCGGTGGCCCGTTCGCGCATATAGGTTGATGTTGCTGTCCCATGCGCCGCCGCGGGCCACCTTTGCGTCTCCGGGGGAGGGGGCGGGGCCGGGCGGATTCTCATTGGGAGCGCTCCTGTAGTAAGTTTCGGAATACCAGTCGGCGGCCCATTCCGTTACGTTCCCGGCCATGTTGAAGCAGCCGAACGGGCTTTTGCCCTCGGCGTACAGGTATACCGGCTGGGTCGAGTTGAGGAAGCTCTCTTTGATATTGCACTTATTGGGGTCCCATGCCTTGCCCCACGGCCAGGTGCGACCGTCGACGCCGCGGGCGGCCTTTTCCCATTCGGCCTCGGTAGGCAGACGCTTTTTCGCCCACTTTGCATAGGCGTCGGCGTCGCCCCACCCGACGAGTACTACGGGATAATCCCCCTTCCCCGGGGGATAGGTCCCATTTCGCCAGTTAAACGGCTCGGCCCAGAAGGCCTTTCTGTACGGCACGCGATGACCCGTCGCGTCAACGAATTCCTTGTAATCTGCGTTTGTAACCTCATATTTGTCGATATAAAAGGCGTTTAGATGCACGGATCGCCTTGGACGCTCGTTGCTGAATTCCGAGTCGGCGCCCATTATGAAATCGCCGGCCGGAACCAGAACCATATCCTCTGGAAGATCGACGACGGGAGCCGAATCGGACCCAGCGACCGGCGCAATCGGCTGCGCCGGCACGTCAACGAAGACGCCGTCAGGCTCGGGCTCGGTACCCGGCGGATGCGGCTTGCCAAAAGTGGAAAACAGCCAGAAAAGGCCGACAGCGACAGCCGCAAACGCTGAAAACGCGACGATTGCTCTGGCATTGATCAGCTTTTCCCAGCTCTTGGTCTCGAGCACGAGCGCCAGCCGAGCCTTCAGCCTGCTCAGGCCCGATGCGCTCATCTCTTTCTTGACGTCCTCGGCCAGAGCCGCCATCGATTGATATCGCTCGTCCGGATTTTGCATGAGCGCCCGCAGGATTATGCCGTCCATCCGCTTGCTCAGTTGTGGGTTCACCTGGCTGGGCAGGGGAAAATTGCCCAACGGGAGTTTTCCCGTAAACGTCTCGTACAGCATCACGCCGAAAGCATAGACGTCGGCCCTGTGGTCGACCGATTTGGCGTCCACGCGCTGCTCGGGCGCCATATAGTCGGCCGTGCCCATGAAGCTGCTCGTTACCGTTATGGATGTCAGCGGCAGGCTGGACTGGGTTATCTGCGCGATGCCGAAGTCCGCCAGTTTCGCGCGTCCTGTCCGATTTATCAGCACGTTGTCGGGTTTGACGTCCCGGTGTACTATCCCTCTTCTGTGCGCGTAATCCAGCGCGGAGGCGACTTGGAGCAGAATCTGCGTCCTCGTGTTCAGTGTCAGTTTTCTGTAACGAAGCAAACGCGACAGGCTGGCGCCGTCCACATATTCGAGAACGAAATAGTTCACACCCGCCTCGACTCCCTTGTCGAGGACGGCCACGATATTGGGATGATTGAGAGATTCGAGGGCGAGGAATTCTCGGTCGAATCGCGCCAGGGCTTTGAGGCTGGATGAGAATTTCGGCTTCAGCACCTTTACGGCGACCACTCGCTGACTCACCGTGTCGGTGGTCCTGTAAACAGTGGCCATGCCGCCTCGCCCGATCAATTTCTCGATGCGGTAATTCCCCACCATGTCGCCGGGGTGAAGCTCGTCGGGCCGTTTTTCGCGGTCACCGGACATTGCGCCGCCGGCGTCCGGCGAGACAATTCTCTCTTCCGGCGGAGAAACCGATTCTTCGGGCGTGGCCCGAGCTTCATCCGGTGGAGGGTTCGATTGGAGAGAGACTGCCTCTTCCCGCTCTTTCCCTTTTTTGGGAGGTTTAGAATCCTTGTCGGAAGCCATGTTTTAGGTTTCTTGCCCTAATATTCGATCAGAAGTCCCGCTGGATTGTAACAAAAAACATTATACCATATCTACTAAGCGCCAACAAAGTATATATTTTTTGCAATTGAATTCTCTTTCCGGTAGTGCTAGAATTACGCGGCATCCGCCCCGAAGCGCGGGAGCCTCAGAGCGTCGGATTCGGCGCGTACCAGAAAACGTCGAAGAGGGGAACCTGCCGTGACAATAAAGGAAAAGGTCGAGGCCGGTATCAGGGAGGCCATGAAGAATAGGAATGCAGAGCGACTCTCCGTCCTGAGGATGATAAAGGCCGAGCTGGTCCTCAAGGAAAAGGAGGCCAGAAAAGACCTCGACGATTCCTCGACCGAGCAGGCGCTCCGGAAAATGTACAATAAATATCGAAAAGCAAAGGATGAATACGTCTCACTCGGAAAACAAAGCGAGGCTGACGGCTATGAGCGGGACCTCGAGGTCATAGAGAGTTTCATGTCGATTCCGCTGATGGGCGAAGACCAGATCAAGCAGGCGCTCGAGGCGCTCGTTGCAAAGCTCGGAGCGACCGAATCCAAGGATTTCGGCGGGGTTATGAAGGAATTTATGGCGGCGAACTCCAACGCCGACGGCAAGATCGTCTCCTCGCTGCT
>CBDUSG010000425.1:0-3903 GCA_965369575.1 uncultured bacterium
CCGTATACCAGTATTTCACCGGCAAAGAGGAGATATATCTGCGTATCCTCGAGCGCTACACGGACTATTTGACAGATCGCGCGCGCGAGGCGACGGCCGGGGCAAAAACCGTCGCCGACAAGGTCAGGGCGTTTCTCGGCGTGATGCGGCGAATAATGGAGGAAAAACCCGCCTTCTTCGTGCTATACTTCATCCAGAGGGGCCAGGTCGAGCCCGGACTCGGCCCGGAACTGAAGGCGCAGTTGAACACGAAGCGTCGCGCTCTCGAGAACGTGTTTCGCAATTTCTACAGGGAAGGGGTCGAAAGGGGTGAGGTCCGCGACATCGGTTTCAAGGACGCGTCGAACCTGTTTTTCGCGCAAATCATGGGCATGATGCTGCTGCACGAGTATTACGAGGACGAGTTCGAGGCGACCCTCGACGAGCATCTCGATCTTTCGCTTCAGCTTTACCTCGAATTCATTGAAAAAGTGGACTCGCGGCCCTAAACTAACGGCTTTTGGCGCGGTGGACGAATCCGCCGGAGGGTCTGCGAACCGGGGCGTCGTTACGGCTGAAATTTTGCCGGAAATGGAGGGAGCAACCGCAATGACAACGGCGACGGCAGTCTTATCACCACAGGAAGAACGAATCGAAAAGGGTCTTCCCATCGGCCTTGTGGGCGAAGAGGCCCAACGCGATCGCGCCCGAATCCACATGATGCTCGAGGGCTTTCGCGATAAGAAAATCCGGATCAACGTCGAAAGGGCGTGCCTGCTGACGGAGTCGTTCAAGGAAACGGAAGGCCAGCCCGTCATCCTGAGATGGGGCAAGGCGATGGCCCATATTCTAGAAAATGTTTCCATCGACATCGACGAGAACGAATTGATCGTCGGCAGCGCCGGCCCTCCCGGGCGCTATGCAATCCTGTTCCCGGAAATCGAGGAACAGTTCTTCAGCGAGGAAGCGCGTCCGACCTCGCCCGACGACAAGCTGCTCCTGACCGAGGAAGACGCGAGAATCATCAATGAAGAGCTTCGGCCATACTGGGCGGGAAAACAGTATCACACGGCCTACATAAACGGCCTCCCCGAAGACACGCGCAGCCTGATCGAGTTGCTTTGCATAATCACTCCTACGGCGACCGCCCGCTCCAGCCTCGCGTGGAACCACGATTACGAGAAGGTTCTCAAACGCGGAATCAAAGGCATCAAGCACGAGGCGGAAGAAAAGCTGGCCGCCGTCGATCCGATGAATCCCGGCGAGCGAATCGAAAGAGAGCCGTTCCTCAAGAGCGTGATTATGGTCTGCGACGCCATTGTCGAATTCGCCCGCCGCTACGCCGAGTTGGCCAGGCGCCTGGCCGGCGACGAGACCGACGAGAAGAGGAAGCGAGAGTTGTTGGAAATCGCCGAGACCTGCGAGCGCGTGCCGGAGAGCCCCGCACGGACGTTTCGCGAAGCCGTTCAATCCCAGTGGTTGATCCAGACCGTCTCGCGCCTCGAACAGCGCATAGGCGGCACGGTCGGCAACGGAAGAATCGATCAGTACCTCTATCCCTACTACAAGAAGGACATCGAAGAAGGCCGGCTGACCAGAAACGAGGCTGTCGAGCTGCTCGAGTGCCTGTGGATAGGCATGGCGTGCAACGTCGAGATATACACGATGCCCGGCGACTTCTCCTATACAGACGGATACGCCCATTGGGAGGCGACGACCATCGGCGGCGTCGACAAAGATGGAAAGGACGCCACCAACGAGCTGTCCTACCTCATGCTCGAAACGAAGAGGGAGTTCCCGCTCAACTATCCCGACCTCGCCGCCAGGATACACTCGGGCACGCCCGAGCCGTTCCTGCACTCGATCGCCGAGACGATCAAGGAAGGCACAGGATTCCCCAAGCTCTTCTTCGACGAAGAGATCATTCCACTGTTTCTCGCCAAGGGCGCCGAGGTCGAGGAAGCCAACGACTACTGCATCTGCGGCTGCACCGAGGCAAAAATGCTGAACCGCGACGCGATCACGACCGGATGCGCCTGGACGAACCTCGGCGCGATCATCGAGATGACGCTGAACGACGGCAAATTGAATCTTTTCGGTGATAAGCAGATTGGAGAAAAGACAGGCGACCCGAGAAGCTTCAAAACGTACGACGACTTGTGGAGCGCATTCTGCGGGCAGGGCGAGTTCGTGATGAGGCATGTCTTCACACAGCAGTACGTGGCCGACACCCTCAAATCCCGCTACATCGCCGCGCCGATGTCCTCGATGCTGCACGACCTGTGCATGGAGGAATGCAAGGACATGCACTCGGGCCCGATAAAAGGCGCGCTCTATCTCGGATTCATCGACACGCTCGGCTTCGCGACCACCATCGACTCTCTCGCCGCTGTCAAAAAGCTCGTTTTCGACGAGAAGAAATTGACGATGGACGAGCTTCTCGCGGCGCTCGAATGCAACTTCGAAGGGAAAGAGGCTGTCAGGCAGATGTGTCTGAACGCGCCCAAGTATGGCAACAACGACCCGTATGCCGACAACATCGGCCGCGATATCGAAGAGTTCTTCGTCGGGCTCACCCGCAAGCAAAAGACGGCGTTCGGCGGAGAGCTTGACATACGCTACGTAACCATCACCGCGCACATCCCGTTCGGCGCCGTGCTCGGCGCGACTCCCGACGGCCGCAAGGCCGGCGAACCCGTCGCCGAAGGCGTGAGTCCCTCGCAGGGAGCGGACACGAACGGCCCCACGGCGAGCCTGGCCTCTATCGCCAGGACGAAGGCAACCCGCCACAAGGAGCGCGCCGCGAGACTGCTGAACATGAAGCTCACGCCGTCTGCGATCGAGGGGCCCGAGGGCACAAGGAAGCTTATGTCGCTCATCCGGACCGCGTGCGACTTGAAGATGTGGCATCTCCAGTTCAACATCGTCAACAAGGACACACTGATTGCCGCGCAGGAGGACCCGGAGAAGTACCGCGACCTCCTGGTAAGAGTGGCCGGATACAGCGCGTACTTCGTCGATCTGACGCCTCAGCTCCAGGACGAGATTATCAAGAGGACCGCGCACAGTTTTTGATCCTTGTAATGAAAAGAAAATGAGTGTAGGGGCGCACGGACGCTCGCCCTCTCCGGGTGAGCCGACCAATGCCGTACTCGCAAAAAACAATGACGTCGAAACCTGAAACAGACCCGATTCGCGCCGACGGCCGCGGCCTTGTCTTCAACATCCAAAAGTTCTCCCTGCACGATGGGAGCGGAATAAGGACTCTCGTGTTCCTCAAGGGGTGCCCCCTCAAATGCAGATGGTGCGCCAACCCCGAAGGGCAGTCCCACAGTCCCGAGATCGCATTCATCGCCGACAGATGCATCGGCACGACCGAGTGCGGCATGTGCCTGGACGCCTGCCCAAGCGAGGCGATCCGCCGGGATCGCGCCGGAAAAGTCGAGATAGACAGGCGGGCCTGCAACGGCTGCGGCGAGTGCGCGGGCGCGTGCCCATCCAAGGCCCTCGAGCTGTTCGGCCGTCACATGAGCATCGAAGAGGTCATACAGGCCGTCGAAGAAGACAGCGCATTTTACGCGAGGTCCGGCGGCGGGCTGACTCTGAGTGGAGGCGAGCCCCTGTCGCAGGCGAAATTTGTCATAGAACTGCTGCGGGCGGCGCAGAGTCGCGGCATAGACACTGCAATCGAGACTACGGGCTACTGCGACTGGGAAGATCTCGAGGCCGCATGCCGGCATGCAAACGAGATTTTCTACGACATAAAATCGCTTGACCCCGCCAGGCACAAGAGCGGCGTCGGCGTCGAAAACAGATTAATCATCGAGAATTTCCGGAAGCTCTGCGACAGATTTCCCGAGAAATCCATAACCGTCCGAACGCCGGTAGTCCCCGGCTACAACGACTCGGAGAAGGACATAAGGG
>CBDUSG010000426.1:0-3902 GCA_965369575.1 uncultured bacterium
CATGAAGGGGATTCACCCCCGGAGGAGTGCCCCACATGTGGAGCGCCCCGGAGCCAGTTCATACTCCTTACGGAACTGCCCGGGGATCTCGCAAGCAGCCTGAAGCGGGTTTTTGCGGAGGAGTCCAAGGCGCACGTGCGCAACATGGCGTTCGCTCGAAGGGCAGAGCAGGACGAGCTGCCGCAAATCGCGAAGCTGTTCCGCGCCGTGGCCGAGGCCGAGAGGGTTCATGCCGCCGAATTCCTGAAATACCTCGAGGGTGTCATAGGCGACACGGAGGAGAATCTGAAGACATCTTTCGAGAACGAGATCAAGGCCAACACGGAGGGATATCCTCCCCTTGTCAAACAGGCCCTCGATCTCGAAAGGGAGGACGTCGCCGGCAGCTTGTCCCGCGCCAAGGACGTCGAGGAGAGGCACGCCGAACTTTACAAGGCCGCCCTGAACGCGATGATGGCGGACGAAGAGCCGGAATACCACGTCTGCCGGGTCTGCGGATACGTATTCGATAAGGAGCCGCCCGATCGATGTCCGGTATGCCGCGTGACGAAGGACAATTTCAGGAAAATAGAGTGACAAACCGAGCCGCACTCGCAATCTTGCGGGAGCAATACCCGACAAATTCGCGGCGCGGTCGAGCCAGCTTCTTGATGGTGCGGTTCGCGCGATTTCGCGGCCCGAACAATGAAAGGGGGCGCCGCCAAATATGGACGTGTTGATGCTCTCGCGACTGCAGTTCGCAGCGGCAACTATGTTCCACTTTCTGTTCGTTCCTCTCACACTCGGGCTTTCCGTTCTGATAGCGATTATGGAAGTTCGATATGTGAGGACGGGCGACGAGGATTACCGCAGGATGGCCAGGTTCTGGGGGAAGCTGTTCCTCATCAATTTCATTATCGGCCTGGTGACCGGCATAACGCTCGAGTTCCAGTTCGGCACCAACTGGTCCAGGTATTCCGAGTACGTCGGTGACATATTCGGCTCGCTTCTCGCGATCGAGGCGACGGTCGCCTTCTTCCTGGAATCGACGTTCGTCGCCGTTTGGGCTTTCGGATGGAAGCGGCTCTCGGCCAGGGCGCACGCCCTCGCCATCTGTCTCGTCGCGTTCGCTTCGAACATTTCCGCGATCTGGATACTCACGGCCAACGCCTGGATGCAGCACCCGGTCGGATACGTCATCCGAAACGGCAGGGCCGAGCTCGATGATTTCATTGCGGTCATCACGCAGGGCTTCGCTATCCACATGATCCTGCACACGGTCGCCGGGGCGTACATATTATCCGGGTTCTTCGTGATGGGCGTGAGCGCGTACCACATTGTGCGAAAGCAGAACTCGGCATTGTTCCAGAAGTCGTTCAGGATGGCGATGACGTTCGCGCTGATCTTCTCGCTTTTCGAGATCGTGCAGGGACACCTGAACGGCGCCGAGGTCGCGAAAGTGCAGCCCGCCAAGCTGGCCGCGATGGAATCGTTATGGGACACGCAGACGGCCGCGCCGATAGTGATATTCTGCATCCCGGATGAGGAGAACGAGTGCAACGCCGTCGAAATAATACGCATTCCCGGCGCTCTGAGCACGCTCGCATATCATTCGCCCGGCGCCAAGGTTCTGGGACTCAAGGATTTCCCGGCGGACGAAAGACCGCCCGTCGCCATCACTTTCCTATCGGTCCGCATCATGATTATGCTCGGGTTCCTGTTTCCGGTGCTGGCAGGGGTGGGGTGGCTCAGGCGCAACAAGCTCGAATCGAGCTCGCTGTCCCTGAGGGCGATGACATACGCCATTCCACTGCCCTACATCGCGAATCAGGCCGGATGGATTGTCGCCGAGGTCGGACGCCAGCCGTGGATCGTCTACGGGCTGATGAAAACGTCCGACGCGGTCTCGCCCATAGCCGTCTCGCAGGTTGCGACGACGCTCGTGGGCTTCGTCGTGTTGTATACGATTCTCGGGATTTCCGCCTTCTCCATGATGTTCAAACATGCGCGCAGGGGGCCCGAGCCCGCCTCCTCGGGAACCGACGAGAGGGGTGATGCAAGCAATGCTTGAGACGATCTGGTTCATGCTGTGGGGAATCCTGTGGGCGGCATATTTCATGCTCGACGGTTTCGACCTGGGTCTCGGCACTCTCATGCCGTTCCTTGCAAGGAGCGAGGACGACAAGCGCATCATATACAACAGCATGGGGCCGTTCTGGGACGGAAACGAGGTGTGGCTGCTGACGGCCGGCGGCGTCACGTTCGCGGCGTTCCCGGGCACATACGCGGTCATGTTCAGCTCGCTCTATTCGGCGCTGATGCTGGTGCTTTTCGCGCTGATAATTCGCGGCGTGGCGCTCGGATACAGAGGGGAGACCGAGAGCGCGGCGGGCAGGCGCATCTGGGATGCATGCACCGTCGTCGGCAGCTTCGCGCCCGCGCTGCTTTTCGGCGTCGCATTCGCCAACATCTTCCGCGGAATCCCGATCGACGCCGAGGGCGTGTACCACGGCAATCTGCTCACGCTGCTCAATCCCTACGGGCTGGCCGGCGGCGTGTTGTTCCTGCTGCTGTTCCTCGTGCACGGCTCGCTGTGGCTGGCTATAAAGTCGGAAGACGAGCTTCAATTGCGGGCCGGCTCGATGGCGAGAAGGCTGTGGCCCGCGCTGCTGCTGGCCGCGGTCGTGTTTCTCGTTTCGTCTTTCCCCGCGACGAGGCTCTATGTCAATTACATTGCGAATCCGCTCATGTTTGTAATTCCGCTGCTCGCGGTAGTGGGTCTTGTGCTGATGAGGGTGTTCATCGCCAAGAATATGTGGATGAAGGCGTGGCTCGCCTCGAGCCTGACGATCGTCTCGGCCGTCCTGTTCGGCGTGGCCGGCCTTTATCCGAGCCTGCTGCCCTCGAGCATCGACTCGGCCTACAGCAGGACGATTTACAACTCGTCCTCGAGCACGCTGACGCTCAAGATCATGCTCGGCGTCGCGCTGACGTCCATTCCCATTGTCATCGCCTATCAGGCATGGGCCTACAACCTGTTCAAAGGCAAGGCGACCCCCGAAGACCCGGGATACGGCATGGACTAGAGGCCCGCTCCCGTTGTCACATTGAAAACGCACGATTTGCAGCCCGCGGAGGCCGCACGCTCCCGCGGGCTGCTTTGTTTTTGCCGCGAAAACCGCGAACAGCATTGGCGCCAAACATGAATACAGACCGCAGGAGCGACCCGACGGGTCGCCTCAGTCCTGATCCGCCGGTGACGCTTTTCCATCCCGCCTCATGTCATTCCCGCTTCTTAATGTCATTCCCGCGCAGGCGGGAATCCAGAATCCACAATAACTAAAGCCACGAATCCCGCCGTGGCCGCCCGAAATTCGCCGCTGCGAGTCACAGGAATTCGGAGATCGCGGCCCGCCGCCGTCTTGACGATTCTCCCTCGAAAGCAGTATAATAGATTGAGGGAACGAGGAAAAATTTTAGCAAGGAGGGCTCTCCGCGATGAAAAAAATCCTCGTCATAGCGCTTTCCCCGATCGTTGTTCTCGCCGTTTACACCGTCGCTTTCCAATGGTATTTCGGGCCGCCCCGCATCTATAAGTCTGCGAAAATGTCCGAAACCGAAAAAAGCGTGGCTGTGCAGAAAGTTGTCGATTCTCTCGAGGACGACAACGCGGCGAAATATTATCTTATGGCCGTGCTGTCACAGCCGCCGCAACCTGACAATGATGACCTGTGGTATCAGTATGACGAAGTTGTCATAAATGGTTGGCGGGAAGACAGTCCGGCGCTTGAGCAATATATTGCCGATAACCAGCCGGTCTTCGACCTGATCGGAGAAGGCGCGAAACGGCAGATTTATCTCATGCCCATAGGGGCGCCAGATGACAGTTTCTTGTTCTCCGTCTCCGATGATTTTCGGCATTT
>CBDUSG010000427.1:0-3896 GCA_965369575.1 uncultured bacterium
TATCATGCGTCGTCGAAGCAGGACGCGGGCACGACGCTCTGCGCGCGCTGCATGAGGCGTTCGAACTCGGAAAGCAGGCCGCCGCCGTCGAGGAACAGGGCAATGAAGCTTGAACTTTACGACACCACCCTTCGCGATGGAGCGCAGGGCGAGGGCATCGCCTTCTCGTCCGAGGATCAGCTTGCAGTCACGAAGCTCCTTGACGGGCTGGGAATCCATTACATCGAGGGCGGGCAGCCGGCCTCGAATCCGAAGGCCGTCAATTATTTCAAGAAAGTCAAGAGCCTCCGGCTGAAGCGCGCCACGCCGGTCGCCTTCGGAGGCACTTGCCATCCGCGGCTCAGGCCCAAGGACGACCAGGCCCTTGCGAAACTGCTCGACGCCGGGACGAGCGTAGTCGCGATAGTGGGCAAGTCGTGGGATTTCCATGTCCGCAAGGTTCTCAGGGTCTCGCTGAAGAGGAATCTCGAAATAATCGAGAGCACCATACGATTCCTGAAATCGCGCGGCCGGGAAGTCTTTTATGACGCCGAGCACTTTTTCGATGGATACGGGGCGAACCCGGCTCACGCGCTCGCCACGCTCGAGGCCGCCGCAAAAGGAGGCGCGAGCCGAATCATACTTTGCGACACCAACGGCGGCTGCATGATGGGCCCCATGTCCGAGGCGCTCGACGCGGCCATGTCGACCGTCGACACGCCGCTGGGAATCCATGCTCACAACGATTCGGGCCTGGCCACCGCGAATACGCTGCTCGCAGTCCAAAAGGGCGTAGCCCATGTGCAGGGGACGATAAACGGTTACGGCGAGCGATGCGGCAACGCCGACCTGTGCGTTATCATTCCGAATCTGTGCCTCAAGCTGGGAGTCAGGGCTCTTACCGCGTCGCAGTTGCGGCGACTTCGCGACGTCTCGCACAGCGTGAATGAACTCGCGAACATCACGCCCCGCAACGGCCAGCCCTACGTCGGCCACAGCGCGTTCGCCCACAAGGGCGGATGGCACGCCGACGCCGTGGAAAAGGACCCGCGCACGTGCGAGCACGTGCCACCCGAAAGCGTGGGCAACCACAGGCGCGTGCTGGTATCCGAACTCGCGGGCAAGGGCAGCGTGGCGGCCAAGGCCAGATCGATTGGGATCGACATCGGACGCAAGGACGAACAAACCAGAGAACTTGTCGGGCGCCTCAAGACGCTCGAGGAGGCCGGCTATCAGTTCGAGGGTGCGGACGCCTCGCTCGAGCTGCTGATGCACAAGGCAAAAGGCACGCACAAGAGCTTCTTCCGTCATGCCGGCTTCAGGGTCATCGTCGAGAAACGTGAGGATAACCAGATCGTTTCCGAGGCGACGATAAAGGTTGTCGTCGATGGGATCGAGGAGCACACCGCCGCCGAGGGAAACGGCCCGGTCAACGCCCTTGACCGCGCTCTGCGCAAGGCCCTCGAACCGTTTTACAAGCAGCTCGGCGACATGCATCTGTCCGACTTCAAGGTGCGCATTCTCGATGCCAAATCGGGCACGGGCGCCAAGACGCGCGTGCTCATCGAATCGAGCGACAAGGACGACACCTGGAACACTGTCGGCGTGCACGAGAATATCATCGAGGCAAGCTGGGAGGCGCTCGTCGACAGCATCGAATATAAGTTGATGAAAGAGGCGCGCAAGAAGAGGAAACGCGCCCGCCGGAAAACCAAATGAACCACAGCGGAGCGACTCGCCGGCGGCCAGTGGCCGCTGACAGCGGATACTTCGTATCCTTGCGTCGCCTATGTGGCAGCCGCATGGAACGGGTTCTCGCTGAGACTGAATCAGTAGTGCCGGTCATGAAACTCTGCCGCGACTCGATAAGCGGTTCTCTCCTTTTACTTTTTCGCTTTTCTTTCTGTAATGAGAGAAAAAGAAGAAAGGAGAAGCGATGGATTTCTATATATCGTACACCGGAGCAATAGGTTGTCGCCTTTCGTCAGGGTAGAGATGCGAAGCATCTCATGTCTCCGGCGACTCGCCGGCTCTGGACAGGTTGTTCAGGGCCTCCTGCCCTTTGTACTGCAGCAGATACAGCTTGTAGTAGACTCCGCGCTTTGTTATCAGCTCGGTGTGTGTGCCTTCTTCGACGATCTGCCCCTTGTGCATGACGAGGATGCGGTCGACGCCCCTGATTGTTGACAGTCGATGCGCGATCACTATCGACGTCCTGCCCTCCATCAGTTTGCGGACCGCCTGCTGGATCAGTCGTTCAGTGTTGGTGTCGACGCTCGAGGTCGCCTCATCGAGCACAAGGATTTTAGGCTCGTGCGCGAGCACGCGCGCAAACGAGATAAGCTGTTTTTCTCCGCCGGAGAGGTTTTTCCCGCGCTCCTGCACGCGCTCGTTGTATTGGTTGGGAAAGCGGTCGATGAAGGCATCGACGTTGGCCCTGCGGGCCGCTTCCCTGGCCATTTCGGGCGAGATCGAGTCGCTGCCGATTCTGATGTTATAGTCGATATCACCGGAGAACAGGAACACATCCTGCAGCACCATTCCGATGTTTTGCCGCAGCTCATGCTTGTCGAGGCTGCGAATGTCCTTGCCGTCGATGAAAATGCCGCCCGCGTCGACGTCGTACAGTCGCGTGAGCAGTTTTATGAGAGTCGTCTTGCCCGCGCCGGTGGCGCCGACGATCGCGACTTTTTCGCCGGGCGCTATCTTGAACGACACTCCCCTTACCACCGGGTTGTCCTTTTTGTATCCGAATTCCACACCGTGAAATTCAATCTCGCCGGTTATGCCATCGAGCGAGGCGGGCTCGGATGGGTTCTCGATGCCCTCGCGCTTGTCGAGCAGCCTGAATATGCGTTCCGAAGAGGCCATTGCCGACTGCATGACCGTGTACTGTTGGCTCAGGCTGAAAATCGGCTCGAAGAAGCGCCTGACGAGTTCTATGAACAGATACAGCGAGCCGAACGTCAGCGCTCCCCTGACGATGCGGCCGCCGCCGTACCAGAGGATGAGGGCGAGGCCGACCGAGCCGATGAATTCCACAAGCGCCGAGAGGCCCGACTCGTAGAAGACCGACCGCAGTTGGGAGTCTCTCAGATCGGCGTTGACATCCTCGAACTGTTCGCAGTTTTCCCGCTCGCGCGCGAACATCTGCACGACGCTCATCCCCGTGATGTTTTCGTGCAGCAGCGAATTCAGTTTTGCCAGCAGCACGCGTATCGAGCGGAAGGCGTCGCGGGCCTTGAGGCGAAAGTACATGGTCGACGCCACCAGGAACGGCACTATGGTAAATGTGACCAGCGACAGCCGGAAGTCGACGACGAAGAGAATCCCGACGATGGCCAATATCTTGACGATATCGCCAAGAATCGTTACCACGCCGTAGGCGAACATCTGGTCCAGGGCTTCGACATCCGTTGTAACGCGCGTTATCAGCCTGCCGACGGGTGTCCGGTCGAAATATTTGGCGGGCAGCTTGAGAATGTGGTCGAATATCTTGGTTCTCAGGTCGAAGATCACCAGTTGTCCCGTCGTGCCGGTGATTATCGCCTCCCAGTAGCTCAGGAGAAACTCGCCGGCCAGGACAAGCAGGATGATGAGCGCAATCGTGTTCAGGCCCTCTTCTATCTTGGGAATGAAATGAGAATCGATGGCGACCTTTATAAGAAATGGCCGCAGTAACTGGAGTCCGGAAATGAGCAGGAGCAGGACCAGCGAGATAAGTATTCGTTTCCTGTGGGGCCGCACATAGGTCCAGAGCCTTCTTACAAGCCTTGTGTCATAGGCCTTTCCGAGGGCCTCTTCCTCGTGATATGTGCCGACTCCGATTCCGTGCATTACCGTCTCTCAGATCAGGCGCCCGTCAGGTCCGGGCATGGTTGCGGCCGGTATCCGATCAGCCGATCTCCTCGAGTTCT
>CBDUSG010000428.1:0-3894 GCA_965369575.1 uncultured bacterium
ACAACCGTTTCAGCACTGAGCGTTTGCGGTTATACAGCTCGATGCTCTCCGATATCGATTCACTGGAAATTTCCGCCCCGAGATATTTCTCGATCGCCCTTTTCAGCTTGTTGAGTTCCCGCACATGATATCGCACGGAACCCTCGCTGAGAAAATACGGGGGGGCGTAAGTGTAAGTGAAGTCGGTCTTGATATTTCGCTGCCAGATGCCGAACAGTCCGCATGTCGCGTCGCACGTGTAGGCGTGCACGATCCCGTCCAGATAATCGAAGCCTCCCTTAAGAGCCGTGTCGAGCACACCCCTGACGAACGGGCACACGAAGCTTTGCATCAGTGTGTCAGCCTGCGTTATATCCTCGGTTCCGCCAAAAAGGCGCACCGGATGAATCCCGGCTGCGTGCAAAAGCTCTTCGGGAGTGTAAGTGCAGAAATACCCGAAGATTCTGCGGCCGGTTCTCTCCTTGTATTCGCGCAGGTATTCGCCGCGGTTTTCTATGACCTCGCTGAAATTGTGCGTGACTGCGCTCGTCATTGCCGTTTTTCCCGATCAGACTCGCGAAGGCCAACCGTTGGCGCGAGTCTCAGAAGTCCCTCGATGCCGTCGATGAAGTCGTTTCGATCCGTCATCATTGTAACATATTCGCCATCGAGCCACTTCTTGGCAAAATCGCGATAATGGCCGCTTGCGGGATTGGCCGACTGGCCCGTCGTATGAATGCCGAGCGTTTTGTTCAGCCGTGAAAAGTCCATTATATGCCTGATCGAGGCCGCCATGGTTACGTCGTACGGTTCGGTGAAACCGAACGTGCCCCTGTTAACGGTTTCGCCGTCGCCGGGGAACGGATACGGACCCACGTTCAGAATTTTTCGGGCGATGCGGCCGCGGCCCAGCGGGTGACGGAATTCTATGGCGTGCAGGCGTCCCCATTTCCACTTCGACATGTCTTTTCCCAGCCGTTCCCGCAGCGATGCTATCGCCTTTTCGAAGCTGCGGACCGCGATGTCGTCACGCGTCTCGATCTTCTCGGTGCGCCTGTCATCGAACCAGTGAGAGTCCTCCTGGACAAACCGGACGAATCGCTCGAGCCACAGGTAATAGTCGTCAAGGTATTCTCCAGCCACTTTATTTCCCATTTCGTCGGCAAAAGTATCACGCGCGAAGGTCAGGAGAAATTCATGGTATATCGTAGCCGGCACGCTGTCAATCGTGTTATCGAAGTTCCACTCCTTGAGGCGCATGACGGCCTGTGCGAGCGCGGGTTCCCGCAATTCTCCCAGCGCCGGGGCGAGGTTTAGAACGATAAACTTTGCCAGCAGCGATTTCGAGTCCGACTGCATCAGTCCCGCGCTCTGCTCATCATGCGGGCGCCGACTCTCGATGAGTTCTGCTATTCTTTCGTACCTGAAGCGCGGCGCCCACTCGGCCGACAGGAAATGCGGGTATTCTTTCGATATGACCTTGTTGTTGGCCGTAACAATGTAACCCGCTTTCGGATTGAGGACGTGGGGCATTTCCTCGAACGGGACATGACCCTTCCACTCGGTCTCGCTCGTCCAGCCGTTTTGGGGCATCGCGCCGTTTCCGCCGGCTCGAATGGGAATGAGACCCGCGCCGTAGTATCCTATGTTCCCTTCGACGTCGGCGTAGATGAAGTTCTGCGGCGCGACCGCGAAACCGCTGAGCGCTCGTTTGAATTCCTCCCAGTTATCGGCCCGATTCACGTCGGCCAGCGCCTCGAAATCCGGCCTCGGCTCCAGCCCCGTCCAGCTCAGGCTGACCGCCGTCACGACGCCGGGCGCGACGGCGTTTATCATAGGGCCGTGCACGGTGCTGAGCACGTCGAGATCGATGAACGACTGCCCGCCCCCCTCGGTGCGGAAAGCGATGCGCTCGGTCCTGGCGTCCATATCCAGCCATTTGCCGTCGTACTCGTACTGTGTCGGGTCGTCCGGGTTGATGCGCTCGATGTATAGGTCCTGGACATCGGCGTTCATGTTGGTCAGGCCCCATCCGATACGGCGGTTGTGTCCGAGCAATGGAATCGGCATCCCGGGTATGACGCCGCCGACCACGTCGTAGCCGCCTCCGACAAGGTGGACGAAATACCATACCGACGGCATCCGAGTGCCGCTGAGGTGAGGGTCGTTTGCCAATATGGGGGCGCCGCTCTTCGTCAGTGAGGGGCCGACCACCCAGCAATTGCTTCCGCCCGATGTGCCCACGATCTCATCGAGCAGCCGGGCGCCTTTGTCGAAGTAGGGGAGCGTTATCGGCCTGCCGGTGATCTCGAGGGAGACGATGTACGGGCCCCCCGGCGGATAGGTCGGGCCAAGCTCGGCCGCGCGTTCGACGCCCAGTTTCGAAATCAGCCTCATCATGACGAGTTCGCTCTTGTAGTTTTTCGAAAGCTGCCAGGCGAGCAGGCGCGATATCGCCAGCGAATCCGACGGCCTCCACGGCTCGGGCTCGTATTTCAGCAGGCGGAATTCAGGCGGCAGCGTCGACATGCGACTCGTGCACATATTCACCCCATTGGAGAACGCCTCGAGCGCCGCGGTACCCTCTGGAGAGAGTTTTTCGAGCTGCTGTTCGGCGATGTGTTCGAAACCGATGGTGCGCGCGAGCACGTCGGCGGCGATCTGGCTCTCTCCGAACACCTCGGCCAGCCGACCGGTGGCCGCCCGCCGGACGAGGTCCATCTGCCACAGCCGATCCTGAGCGCACACGTAGCCGACGGCAAACATCAGGTCGTCGGCGTTTTGAGCGTAGATGTGGGGTATTCCGTACTCGTCGCGGTAGATATCGACCGGCGCGGAAATGCCCCTGAGCGTGACGAGACCGGAAATCTCGGGCAGCGACTTCCTAAGCTCCGACCGGCCCCACACGAAGGTCACGATGCCGGCTGCGGCCAGAACCAGAAAGACCGAAAAAAAGGCAATGAGGAGCTTCTTCAAGAACTAGTCCTTCCGCACGATCGTTGCATGAAGTATCCGGGCACCGGCGGCCTGTCAGCCGACAATTACGCGCAATTATAGGGTCTTAAGGCATTGTTGTCAACAGGAATGAGGGATCGGAGGAGCACGAGGTCGTCCCATTTGCGATACGGCCGGACAGTTGGGACGGCGGCCCGCGCGGGACCCGCCGGGCCGGATCGCCCTCTCAGGAGATGTTTGCGGGCAGGCGCAGGATGTTTTCGGCGGATCTCACTTGTCGGCGAGAATCCAGTCTGTGATGTCGTAGTTGACTCTGTTTCCGAAGGCGAGAATACTCGTGACGGGGCCGTCGCCTATCCAGCGGCGGCGAGCCTCCGGCTGAGCCTGCTCCGCCGGGCCCTGCTGACATTGCCCTTGCTTTTTCGGGCAATTCGGACACTGCCCCTTCGTCGCCGAGCCCTGCTGACATTGCTCGTGCTTTTTAGGGCAGTTCTGGCATTTAGCTTTAGTCGCCGAGCCTTGTTGACATTGTCCGTGCTTCTTCGGGCAGTTCTGGCATTTAGCGTTCGTCTCCGAGCCTTGTTGGCATTGCTCGTGCTTTTTCGGGCAATTCGGGCACTTAGCTTTCGTCTCTGAGCCTTGCTGACATTGCTCGTGCTTTTTCGGGCAGTTCGGGCAATCTGCTTTCGTCTCCGAGTCGTGCCGACACTGCTCGAGCTCGGCCTCGGTCTTCAGCTCCGGCGATTCCTCGATGGCGGTCTTTTTGCTCTTTCGCGCGAAGTTCGTCTTCGCTTCGGCGTCTGTCAGAAGAAAGAGGCCTATCCCAATAATTACGGCCATGACGCAAATCGGTTTCATTCGCAATTTCAACATGATTTTTCCTCCCGTAAGGATTCAGTATTACAAGATTATAACGCAGACCCCTCGTTCCGGTCAAGCTGTTCCGGCAAGAAAAGGCCG
>CBDUSG010000429.1:0-3887 GCA_965369575.1 uncultured bacterium
AGGCGTGATCGCCATGCGCGGGCCGAACGTTTTCAAGGGCTACGTCGAGGACGTCCACAACAAGGGCGTGTGGGTGCAGGGCGACTGGCTCAATACCGGCGACATGGGCCGCATGGACAAGGACGAATACTTTTGGCTCACGGGCCGCAAGAAGGAACTGATCATCCGCGGCGGCCACAACATCGACCCCGCCGTCATCGAGGAGGTTTTATATATGATGGACGGCGTCGCGCTGGCGGCGGCGGTCGGGCGCCCCGACTCACACGCCGGCGAGGTGCCGGTCGCCTACGTCACGCCCAAGCCCGGCGCCCGGCTCGACCCGGACGAGGTCCTCGCTCATTGCCGCGAGCATATCACCGAGCGCGCGGCCCTTCCCAAACAAATCTCTGTTGTCGATCCGATGCCCGTCACAGCGATCGGAAAGATATTCAAGCCGGCGCTGCGATACGACGCGATCAAAAGAGTTTTCGAGGCCGAACTCGCGCAGCTTTCCGACATAGCCACGGCAATCGAAGTCACGATCAAAGAACACAAGGTCCGCGGCACCATCGCCCGCATCACCGCCACGCCCGCAGACGCCGCCGATGAAAAAGCCCTCCGCAATCGCATCGATGATATTCTTGGGCGGTTTACCGTGCATTATGAGGTGGAGATAGGCGAAAAGCCCTGAGCCTCTTCATGACGGCAACGACGTCAGCTTTCCCTTTTCGACCTGGGCCGAAAGCAAGACCATCTCGTGTTACTCTCTCGGATTCCGCGCATTTCAGAAAATTCATCGCTTCAGAGGTCTCAGGACTCTATTCAAGCCGCATCTTGATTGCCGAATAGACCAATCCGGCCCAGCCGAGAATGAACAGAGCGCCGCCGAAGGGAACAATAAATACAAACCCCCTTATTCCGGTGAGCGCCACAACATAAAGACCGCCTGAATAGAGGAGCGTCCCGGCGAGAAATCCCCAGCCTGCACTGGAGAAAGACCTTTCCTTGAACAGATGCTGCAGTAATCCCACGATCAGAATGGCGATGGTGTGAAACATCTGGTAGAGCAGCGCCTTGTCGTAGATCGTACGCGCGTACTCATCCAGAACATTCTTCAGCTGGTGAGCGCCAAGCGCCGCGAGAATAACCTCGATGAGACCAAGACAAGCTGCGGATACGAACCAGAACTTGACCATGTTTACTCCTTCACTTTGGACAACCCGGATTCTTAAAATAACGCGACACTAACAAGATAGCTCATGAGAACGGCGTCTGTCAAAAAGTGTTCATCAATCTCTGCAACCCAACGGCTGGTGTCGCTCTTTGTCGGTCGGCGTTCCGCAGCCCGCCCATTTGAAATGCCCGTGAGTGTGTGATAGTATCGGCGCGGCGATGAGCGACAAAACCAAAGAGCGCCAAGCCTCGATGGCGAAGATTGTTTCGGCCTGCCTTTTTTCGGGAATAGTTGCCTTTGTTTTTCTGCATCTGGTCGAGCTTGCCCTGTCTTTCTGGCTCGGTCGCAGGATTCGCCTGGAAAGGGTCCTTTACTATCTTCTCACATATGCGATCATGGGCGTCGCGTTCGGAGCGTGCCTCGGAACGGCGCATGCGCTCCTCGCGAGATTTGGGAAGAACCTGACTACAATCCAACCCGAGCGAATGTTTGTCGCCCTTGGCGTTTCGGGTATGCAGCTTTCGCTTGCATTTCTCATTCTCAACGCCGGCTATCTGCGTCAGACCCCGATATTGTCGACAGGCAGCCTGATTTCATCCATCGGCCTCATCTGTTTTTTCGTCGGCTCTCTCTTTCTTGTCTATAAGAGAGCTTCTCCGGCCGGCGCACGGGTCCCGATATGGACAACGATGAGTTCATGCGGCCTGATGGCGCTTCCGCTCGTCTTTTTCCACGCTTTTGTCTTCAGCAAAACAGGACGGGCGGAGATCGCGCCGCCGCAAGCCGTCGCGCTCACATTCGCTTTCATGGCGCTAGGAACCCTGACAGCCTTAATGGGAATGAAGGTGGCGGGCCTGATCGCAGGCAGGCGAGGGCACTCGGACGAGGAAAGCGTGTCCAGGCGAGTCCTTTTCGCGACAACCACTATGGTCATTGTTGCCCTCGCACTGGCTCTGTGGGCCAACCGATATCGGCCGATGATCGCGGAGGACGGCGGCGCGAGCCCGCCTCCGGAGATTTCGGACAGGCCGAATATCATAATACTGGTGCTCGATACGGTCAGGCAGAATCGGCTGTCCACCTATGGTTGCGAGCGCGAAACGTCGCCAAACATTTCGAAACTCGCCGAGGAATCACTGGTTTTCGACGCCTACTCTACCATATCGTGGACGCTCGCCTCTCATGCCGCCATCGTCACGGGATTGCATCCGACCGAAACCGGCACCGGCTTCAACGGCAGCTCCTATATCGACCCGAGGAACAGAACGATTGCGGAAATACTCCGGGAAAATGGCTATTCAACGGCCGCCGTCATTGCCAACAACTTTGTGCTGAGTCATCTCTCGGGGTTCAGCCAGGGATTCGACTATTATTATGCCAAGCCCCGCGAGACCCAGACCGTCTTTCCATTTTTCGCCTCCTATCTGCTGGAAAAATTCATGGCGGATTCCCCGGCGCATGTCACATATTTTTTCGAGCGAGCGGAAAACATCAACAAGCGCTCCCTCCGCTGGCTCAACGAAAGCGCGCGCAAGCCTTTCTTTCTCCTCGTAAATTATATGGACGCCCACGATCCTTACGCGCCGCCGCATCCCTATGATCGCCGCTGGTACAAAAAGGTTCCGCCCCCGGGTCTCGGCGCTGGACTTTGGCTGAAACGGCTGGAAAAGAATGTCGATGCCGAGGGGAGAGGTTCCGAGGCGGAACGCGAATATCTGCTAAGCCAGTACGATGGCGAGATCGCATATCTGGACGCTCAGATCGGGCGTTTTTTGGAAGAGCTGAGAAGGATCGGCGTCTACGATGAGTCCCTGATAATCCTGACCGCGGATCACGGCGACTTTTTCGGCGAGCATGGTCTGTTCCGCCACCCGCTGGTTGTATATCAGGAAGTGCTCCGAGTTCCGCTTATCGTCAAGCCGCCGGCCGGCAGAGGAGAAAAGCCGGGACGAATACCCACTCCGGTCTCGCTCGTGGACCTTTTTCACTCGATACTCGAATACGTCACGGTTCCACACGACTCCCGCGCCGGCTCCTTCGACCTGTTCAAAGGAGAACGCTCGCCGATACTGAGCGAAGGCCATTTCACCGAAAACTCTCCGGCCGAGGCCAGGTTCGGCGCGCATCTGTATTCGCTCATAAGGGACAACTACAAGGTCATATATGCTTCCAATCAGATGTATGAATTCTATACCTGACAAACGATCCCGTCGAGGCAAACAATTTATTCGAACAAGCGCTCGGGCCGGAAGCCGAAGAGCTGCTCGCGGAAATGAGAGCGGAACTCACCTCTCAAATCGAGCGCCTGGAAACCAACAAACTCACCGCGGCCGAGCTCCCTCCCGAAAAGCACGAAGAGATCCGGTCACAATTGAGAGCCCTCGGCTATATCCAGTGATACCGAGCGCATTGCTCGGCCCCCCTCAGAGAACGGGCATTTCCAAATAATCCCCACGGGTTCCTTGAATCCGCCCCCATATCCACGAGATCAGACGCGACGGCACTAGATCAGATCCGATATTTCCGCTCTCGCGTATTTTTTAAGTTTTTTCCGCGATTTCTATGCAAGAATGCTTGACAACTATTTGATCTGATGATATAGTTACTGAAAATCAAGAATTCCGCACGATCCAGAACAAGGATATCTCCACCCTAGTGTCGTGTCAACCATATATTGTCGTTTTCAGCGAGCCGAGAAGCGGTTAGCTGCAAGGCGCATGAGCGCAGGAATAGC
>CBDUSG010000430.1:0-3860 GCA_965369575.1 uncultured bacterium
TGCTCAATATTCCTGCGTGGCTGCGCCTTGCCTTGGACAACTTGCGGGACTCTGAAACCGATAATATACGGTTGACACGACACTAAGCTTCTGGATGGGGAGCGCAAGATGCGAAAGCTTTTCGGAACCGACGGAATTCGCGGCGTAGCCAATGTCGAGCCGATGACCTGTGAGACCGCGCTCAAGCTCGGGCGCGCGGCGGGGCATGTTTTTCAACAGGACGACCGGCGCCACCGAATTCTCATCGGCAAAGACACGCGGCTCTCGGGCTACATGATAGAGAGCGCGCTCGTGGCCGGCATATGCTCGATGGGTGTGGACGTGCTGCTCGTGGGCCCGATGCCCACGCCGGCGGTCGCGCTCATCACCCGCAGCCTAAGGGCCGACGCGGGCGTAGTAATATCGGCCTCGCACAACCCGTACGAGGACAACGGCATCAAGTTTTTCTCGCGCGACGGCTTCAAGCTGCCCGACGAGATCGAGGCCCGTATCGAGAACCTCATCGCCTCGGGCGAGATCGACCACATCCGGCCGACTGCGCACAGCGTGGGCAAGGCCTTTCGAATCGACGACGCCGTCGGACGCTACATCGAGTTCGTAAAGACATCGATACCCAAGGGAATGACCTTCGACGGGATGCGCATCGTCGCCGACTGCGCCAACGGCGCGGCCTACAAGGTCGCCCCCAGCGTTCTGTCCGAACTCGGGGCCGAGGTGATCGCCTTGAACGTCGAGCCCGACGGGACGAACATAAACAGAAATTGCGGCTCGGTGCATGTCGAGCGCATGCGTGAGGAGACGAAACAGCGCAAGGCGCATGTGGGCATGGCATTCGACGGCGACGCCGACAGGGTGCTCCTTGCCGATGAGGACGGGACCTGTATCGACGGCGACCAGATCATGGCCATGTGCGCGCTCGATATGATGAAGGAAAACAGGCTGGCGCAGAACACGCTCGTCGCTACGGTCATGAGCAACCTCGGGCTCGACCACGCGATCAAAAACGCAGGCGGGCGCGTGGTCAAGACGACCGTCGGCGACCGCTACGTTGTCGAGGAGATGCTCCGCGGCAAGTACAACGTCGGCGGCGAGCAGTCGGGCCACATCGTTTTCCTCGACTACAACACCACGGGCGACGGCATGATCACCGCCCTGCAGGTGCTGGCGCTCATGCAGAAGACCGGAAAATCGCTCAAGGAGCTGGCCTCGTGCATGACCCGCTTCCCGCAATCGCTCGTCAATGTGCCGGTCAAACGCAAAGAGCCGTTCGAGAACGTTCCCCGCATACAGGAATGGATAAAGAAGGCAGAGGAAAAGCTCGGCGACGCCGGGAGAATACTTGTCAGATATTCGGGACCCGAGCCGCTTGCGCGCGTCATGGTCGAGGGGGCGCACGAGGCCGAGATAATCGAGATAGCGGAGTCCATCGCCGCGGCCATAGGAGAGGAACTGGGATAGGCCCCGCGGCGCGGGCGCTTCCTGCATTCGAGAGCCCGGGCCTGACGAATCGGAAAAGACACGATGTTACATCTCGGAGTAAATATCGATCACGTTGCGACCGTGAGGCAGGCCAGACGCGACGTCGAGCCCGACCCGATTGCGGCCGCGGTCATTTGTGAACTTGCGGGCGCGCACGGGATAACCATCCATCTTCGTGGCGACAGGCGTCACATAGTGGATCGCGACGTGCACCTGCTGCGAAAAGTTGTCAAGACGAAGCTGAATCTCGAAATGGCCGCCACCGACGAGATGATCGGTATCGCGCTCGAGGTACTGCCGGACCAGGTCTCGCTCGTGCCGGAAAAGCGCGAGGAACTGACGACCGAGGGCGGGCTGGACGTGGCCTCGCAGATCGATCACCTGACCGACGCCGTCGGCCGGCTCAACGAAGGCGGCATTGCGGTGGCCATGTTCATCGAGGCCGCCCCCGACCAGATCGCCGCCTCGAAAGAGGTCGGCGCCGTCGCCATCGAGCTTCATACAGGCGCCTATGCCAATTGCAAGGCCGAGGCCGAGCAGGCCGCCGAGCTCGAGAGACTCATCGAAGGAGGACGCCAGGCCGTCGCACTCGGGCTCCGCGTCCACGCGGGTCACGGGCTCACTTATCGAAACATAATCCCCATCAAACAGATTCCGAAGCTGTACGAGGTCAATATCGGGCACAACATCGTAGCGCGCGCCGTTCTCGTGGGGCTGGACAAGGCCGTGCGCGAAATGCTTGAACTGCTGAAATGACCGAACCCATCACCCTCGAGCTTGCGCGGTCGCTCGTTTTGCCGCGCCCCAAAGATTCGCATAAGGGAACCTTCGGCTGCCTGCTCGTGATCGCCGGGTCGGCGGGGCTTACCGGCGCCGCATGCCTGACTTGCGAGGCGGCCCAGCGCTCGGGCGTGGGCATGGTCACGCTCGGTATCCCGCGATCTCTCAATCTTGCGATGGAGACACGGTTGACCGAGCCGATGACGCGGCCGCTTCCCGAGACGCCCTCGCAGAGCCTTGGCCCCGACGCATTCGATGAAATCGCCGAGATGTCGCAACGCATGCATGCCATGGCCGTCGGGCCCGGGCTCTCGACGAACGCTGAAACCTATCGGCTCGTGCGCAGGCTGGTCGCAGAGATAAAGCTCCCGATGGTCGTCGACGCCGACGGCCTCAGCGCGCTCGCGGGACACACGGAACTGCTTGCCTCGCGCGCGGAGCCCACGATTGTCTCTCCCCATCCGGGCGAGATGTCACGCCTCACGGAGCTGTCGATTCCGGATATAGAGAAGGACCGCGAATCGATCGCGGCCAAGTACGCCGCCGAATGGGGAGTGGAAGTCATCCTCAAAGGAGCGCCCTCGATTGTCGCGGCGACCGGCGGCAAGCTCTTCGAGAATACGACCGGGAACTCCGGCATGTCGACAGGGGGCAGCGGCGACGTGCTGACCGGCATACTCGGTGCGCTTCTGTGCCAGGGCGCAGGGGCGGGCGATGCCGCGATTCTGGGAACTTACCTGCACGGGCTCGCGGGCGATATCGCCGCCGAACGCTATACCGCGCGGGCGATGGTCGCGGGCGACATCATCCGCTGCCTGCCCGACGCCTGGCGCCAAATAGGCGAATCATAGCATCGATTACAGAGATGCGCTGCATGTGCCGTCCCCATATCGGACCTGCGAGGGGCGGCCCGATTTTTTTTGATTGGGCGCGCATCGTGCTATAATATCCTCCGAGGAGGTGAGCTGCGTGTCGGAACCGGTCTCGATAATCATCCCGGCCCACAACGAGGAGCACGGCATCGGACCCGTGCTCGAGGGGATTTCCTCGGCGATGCGGTCGGCGGGAATCGAGCACGAGATAATCGTTGTCAATGACGGCTCGAGCGACGGAACCTCGAGCGTCGCCGCCGCTCACGATGGTGTGCGCGTGATCGACCTCGACATCAATCTCGGTTACGGCGCCGCCATCAAGCAGGGCCTGCGGGCATCCAGTCACGAGCTTACGGCGATAACCGACGCCGACGGAACATACCCGCCCGAGGCGCTTCCCGAGCTGGTGCGCGCAATGGACGATTCCGATATGGTCGTCGGCTCGAGGACCGGCGAGAACGTCGCCATGCCGCTCGTCAGGCGTCCCGCCAAGTGGGTTCTGATGGGACTGGCCAACTATCTGGCCTCCACGAAGATTCCCGACCTGAACTCGGGCATGAGGGTGATGCGCAGGCCCGCGATAATGCGCTTCATGAATATACTTCCGCAGGGATTTTCTTTTACCACGACGATCACGCTCGCCATGCTTAGCAACGACTATCGCGTTCGCTTTTGCCCTATCGACTACCATCCGCGGACCGGAAAGAGCAAGATAAGGCCGTTTGCCGA